>NZ_BAAAQB010000029.1:46279-78896 GCF_039531445.1 Arthrobacter humicola
AAATTGCGGGCCAGGTTGGGTCCCCAGTAGCCTGCGCCTATGACGGCGACCCGGAGAGGGGCCGGCGAGGCCATGAGCTCGGATTCTTCGGATGGAATCGCCACGGCCAACCCCTACTGCTAGACGGCAGCATCTCTGTGATGCCACTGCCTATACAAGCCGGTGCCCGTGCCGCCCGTCACGAGTGCTGATTACTTGCCTTTGCGAACGACCGTTCGGCTCAGCGTCCGGGTAGTACTCGGTTGGCCCCCATCTAGACGGCCGTCATCCGGACCGTGAGTGCCTCGTGTTCCACCGTGACGCTGAGGTGTTTGGCCTTGCCGAGGGGGTCGCCGTCGAGCTGGAATTCCTGCTCGTGGGCGAGCTCGATCTCGGCTGACTTTCCGGCGAAGTACTCGACCGAAGAGTTCTTGGGGTTGTTCCGGCCGAAGACGCCGGCCAGCACGCCCAGCCAGCCGAACCGGCCGACTGGGGCCAGGATCACGACGTCGAGGATGCCGTCGTCGACCTTGGCGTCGGGGAAGATCTCCACGCCGCCCATGATTTTGCCGCAGTTTCCGACCATGACGCTGCGGATCCGGCGCCGCACCGGGTGCTGGCCGTCAATGCTGATCTTCGCCCTGATGGGCTTGCCCGGCAGGTGCCGGATGCCCGCTTCGACATAGGCGAGCCAGCCCACGCGGTCCTTGAGCTGATCCACGGTGTTGGCCATGATCGCGGCGTCGTACCCAAGTCCTGCCATGACAAGGAAGGTGTGCTCCTCCTCGGCGTGGTCCAGCCTGGCCTTCACCACATCCACTTTGGCGTCCGTGCCGCTCAGGACGTCGTAGCTGGCGGCCACGGGGTCGGTGATGTCGACCCCGAGGTTGCGGGCCAGCAGATTGCCGGTGCCCATCGGTACCAGGCCCATCGGAGTCCCGGTGCCCGCAAGGACCTCCGCCACGCAGCGGACTGTTCCGTCGCCGCCCGCGGCGATCACCACGTCGACTCCCGCCTCCAAGGCCTCGCGGGCCTGGCCGAGGCCGGTGTCTTCCTTGGTGGTCTCCAGCCAGAGCGGCTCGGCCCAGCCCTGGGTCTCGCACAGGCGGAAGAAGGAGGCACGGAAGCTCTCTCCGGGGGACTTCATGGGGTTGATGACCACGGCGGCGCGCCTGGACCCTGTGGTGTCCGGGATCTCCGGGGTCTCCGACGTCGCGGTGTTGTTCTCAGTCATGGCGTCCTTCGGGGCGAATGGCGGGAGAGGTCCCGAAGTGAAATCCTAGCCGGAGTGCCCGCGCAATCTGTGCAGGGCTGGCGGGATTCGTGGACGCCGGCTGGGCGGTGTCACTAGACTGGGCCTCCTGATGTGCCGGAGCCGACGCTCCGGACACCGAAAGCGGGGGCAGATGACTGAACCAGAGAAGTATTCAGCGACCGCTGAATCATCCAGCATGGATCCCCACGACTGGGGCCGGGCCATGGCACTGGCCGTCACGCGGCTGGCCGAGCAGATCGCGCCGGAAGGCAGCGACGACATCCACACCTTGCTGGTGGGCCGGGATCTGCACCTGAAAATCAGTGACGATCCCGCGGGCGTCACGATCCGGGTTTCAACGGGACCCATCTCAGGTCCGCCTGTCTGACCGGCTGGCCGGTCCTCAAGGGGGCTTCATCGGCCCGAGGTCAGGTCCTCTGAGATGAGTTCTGCGGTGGCCAGAGTCGCTTCACGTACCGCAGCCAGATAGGCCCCGGGGTCGGGCTGAGCGGACACCGTCTGGGCCTGTAGCGAGACGTTGACGGCTGCCACCACCTTGGGTCCGTCGTGGACGGGCGCCGCGATGGACATCAGTCCCAGCTCCAGTTCCTGGTTCAGCAGGCACCAGCCCTGGGCGCGGACCGTGTCCAGTTCCGCCAGGAGGTCAGCCCGCGTCCCGATGGCCCCGGGCGTGAGGGGCCGGATCTCGGCGGCCGCGAGGTACTCATCCAGCTGGGCCGGCGGCAGGGCCGCGAGCAGCACCCGGCCCATCGAGGTCGCGTAGGCGGGGAAGCGGGTGCCCACCGTGATCCCGACGGTCATGATCCGCCGGGTGGATACCCGGGCGACGTAGGCGATGTCGGTGCCTTCGAGCACCGCGGCCGACGTCGACTCCCCCAGTTCGAGCGAGAGTTTCTCCAGGTGCGGTTGGGCGAGCTGGGGAAGGGACAACCCGGACAAGTAGGCGTAGCCGAGTTGCAGCACCTTGGCGGTCAGGGCGAAGATCTTGCCGTCGGTGCGGACGTAGCCCAGTTCCACGAGGGTGTGCAGGAACCGCCGGGCCGTGGCCCGGGTCAGTTCGGTCCGGGCCGCGACCTCGGTCAGCGTCATCTTGGGGTGTTCGGTATCGAAGGCGCGGATCACGGCGAGCCCGCGTGCCAGCGACTGCACGTACTGGTCGCTGGCCGCGGGCGAGCCGCCGCTCTTGGCTGCCTCAATCATTTCTCGCCTCCCGGTCCCGCATCACTTTATCCGGGCGCAGGGTGTCCCCGTGCAGGGCCGTCAGCTTCCGTCCGCGGACGCGGCCCGGAGCGGGACGGGAACCATGTCCTGGAGTTCCTCGAGGGTGCAACCAAAGGTTTCCCGGACCTGGACGCCATCGGGTCCGGTCAGGAAGACGGCTTTGTCGGTGTAGACGCGGGTCACGCAGCCGATCCCGGTGAGCGGGTAGGTGCACGTCTCCACCAGCTTGGACGCGCCGTCGCGGGTCAGGAGCGTCATCATGACGAACACGTCCTTGGCACCGGTGGCGAGATCCATGGCACCGCCGACGGCGGGGATCGCGTCCGGGGCGCCGGTGTGCCAGTTGGCGAGGTCGCCCGTGGCGGAGACCTGGAAGGCGCCGAGCACGCAGATATCCAGGTGCCCGCCGCGCATGATCGCGAAGGAGTCAGCGTGGTGGAAGTAGGATGCCCCGGGCAGTTCGGTCACGGGGATCTTGCCGGCGTTGATGAGGTCGCCGTCGATCTGGTCCCCGGTGGCTTCCGGGCCCATGCCGAGCATGCCGTTCTCGGTGTGGAGCGTGACGTTCTGCTCCGGCTGCAGATAATTGGAGACCAGGGTGGGCTGTCCGATGCCGAGGTTCACGAAGGATCCGGGCGTGATGTCCTTTGCCACGAGGCGGGCGAGGTCGTCACGGCCCAGAGGCCTCTCGGACGTCTGGATGGTCCGGACACTTGCCTGGTCATTTGTCGGGATGCTCATCTCAGGCCACCTTCACAATGCTGTTGATGTAGATTCCGGGGGTCACGATGACCTCCGGGTCCAGGCCGCCCGTGGGCACGATCTCGGAGACCTGGACAATGCTGTGTGTGGCCGCGGCGGCCATAATGGGGCCGAAGTTCCGGGCCGTCTTGCGGTAGACGAGGTTGCCCTTGCCGTCGGCCGTGAGCGCCTTGATGAGGGCGACGTCGGCGTGGATCGGGGTCTCGAACACCTGCCACTTGCCGTCCAGGAAGCGGGTTTCCTTGCCCTCGGCGAGCATGGTGCCGTAGCCGGTGGGCGTGAAGAAGCCGCCGATCCCGGCGCCGGCGGCGCGGATCCGCTCGGCGAGGTTCCCCTGCGGGACGAGTTCGAGCTCGATCTGCCCGGCCTTGTATTTGGCGTCGAAGTGCCAGGAGTCAGACTGGCGGGGGAAGGAGCAGATCATTTTCTTCACCCGACCCTCCTTGATCAGCAGGGCCAGGCCCTGGTCGCCCTGGCCGGCGTTGTTGTTCACCACGGTGAGGTCGGTGGCGCCGCACTCCAGCAGCGCGTCGATGAGTTCGAACGGCTGGCCGGCGTTGCCGAAGCCGCCGATCATGACGGTGGAGCCGTCCTTGATGCCGGCGACGGCCTCGCCGACAGTGTCAATGAAATTCAGCATGGCTGTGTTCTCCTTGGGGCGGCGGGTTAGGCCGGCGGGTTATGCCAATGCGGCGGTGGTGACGTTTTCGAGGACGACGGCCAGGCCCTGGCCGACGCCGATGCAGATCGCGGCGACGCCCCAGCGCTGACCGGTGGCCTGCAGGGTGCGGGCCAGGGTGCCCAGGATCCGGCCGCCCGAGGCGCCCAACGGGTGGCCCATCGCGATCGCGCCGCCGTGCCGGTTCACGATCGAGGCATCGATGCCCCAGGCGTTGATGCACGCCAGGGACTGCGCGGCGAACGCCTCGTTCAGTTCGACGGCGCCGACCTCGTCCCAGCTGATCCCGGCCTTCGCGAGGGCCTTGTTCGCGGCTTCAACCGGGGCGTAGCCGAAGAACTGGGGATCGTTCGCGTGCGCGCCGCGCCCCGCGATCCGGGCCAGCGGGTCCATCCCCAGCAGCCCTGCGGCCCTCTCGGATCCCAGCCACGCCGCCGACGCGCCATCGGAGAGCGGCGAGGCGTTCCCGGCGGTGACGGTGCCGTTCACGGTCCGGAACACGGTCTTGAGCCCTGCGAGCTTCTCCGCAGAGGAACCCGCCCGGATGCCTTCGTCGCGGACCAGGTCCGTGCCCGGAACCGGGGTGACCAGGCGGTCATAGAAGCCCTCGTCCCACGCCGCGGCGGCCAGGTTGTGGGAGGCCGCGGAGAACTCGTCCTGCGCCGCGCGGGTGATCCCGTACTTCTCGGCCAGCCGTTCGGTGGCCTCGCCCAGGGAGATGGTCCAGTCCGCCGGCATGGCCTGGTTCACCAGGCGCCAGCCCAGCGTCGTTGAGGCCAGGTTCAGGTCCCCGGCCGGGTAGGGCTTCTCGGTCTTGGGCAGCACCCAAGGAGCGCGGGACATCGACTCGACGCCGCCGACCAGCATGAGCTCGGCGTCACCGGTGTTGATCTGCCGGGAGGCGATGATCGCCGCGTCCAGCGAGGATCCGCACAGCCGGTTGACCGAGGTGCCCGGGATTGAGACCGGCAGCCCCGCCAGCAGGGTGCCCATCCGGGCGACGTTGCGGTTTTCCTCGCCCGCGCCGTTCGCGTTGCCGAACACCACCTCGTCAATCCGCTCGACATCGAGGCCCGGGGTACGCTTCACCGCCTCGCGGATCACGTGCGCGGCAAGATCATCCGGACGCACGGCCGCGAGCCCGCCGCCGAACTTCCCGAACGGCGTCCGCACGGCATCGTAAATAAAGGCCTGGTTCATGATTCGTCGTCCATTTCTGCAGTTTCCATTGCTTCGTTGTCCATGGAATGGAACACCTGCTGGGCGGTCTTGAAGGCGGTGTTGGCGGAGGGGACTCCGCAGTAGATGGCGGTCTGGAGCAGGATTTCCTTGATCTCATCCCGGCTCAGGCCGTTGGTGATGGCGGCGCGGATATGCATGGCCAGTTCTTCCCAGTGCCCGTGCGCCACCATGGCGGTGATGGTGACGGCGGAACGCATCTGCCGGCTGATCCCGGGCCGGGTCCAGATGCCGCCCCAGGCGATCCTGGTGATCATGTCCTGGAAGTCCTCGGTGAAGGAATCCTTGCTGGCGTTGGCACGGTCCACGTGCGCGGCGCCGAGGACTTCACGGCGGACTTTCATGCCGCCGTCGTAGATTTCCTGGCTTGTCGCGCCGGGCTGGACTACGCCGTTTCGCCGGGGTCCGTCGAGCTCGGGGCCGCTCATTCGCCGGCTCCTTGGGTCTCGGTCCAGGTGATGAGGCTCTTGATTAGATCGGCAACGTGGGCAGGTGCCTCGAACGGGGCCAGGTGTGCTACGCCCTCCAGGCTGACGGCCGTGGCGGTGCCGCCGCCGGCGGTGATGCCCGCGGCCACTTCCTCGGCCATCGAGGGCGGAGCCACGGAGTCCAGGGCGCCGGCAATCACCTGGGTGGGGACGCGGATGGTGCCGAGCTGGTCCCGGACGTCAAAGCCCGCCAGGGCCTCGCAGCAGAAGGCGTAGCTGAAGCGGTCGGCGTCACGGAGGGTGTGCAGGAGCCGGCCGCTGAGCTCCGGCTGACGGTCCATGAACCCCGGGGCGAACCAGCGCTGAGCGGAGCCCTGGATCATCACCGGGGTTCCCTGGGTGCGCACAGTCTCGGCCCGTTCCAGCCAGCCCTCGGGAGTGCCGAGCTTCGCGCCGGAGCACTGCACGGAGAGGCTCTTGAGCCGGTCGCCGTGCTTAATGCCCAGTTGCAGGCCGGTGGCCCCGCCGAGCGACACCCCGGCGTAGTGGAAGCGTGCGCCGGGGGCGATCGAATCGACCAGGCCGATCACGGCGTCGGCCAGTTCAGCGACAGTGAACGTCTCTTGCGCCGCGGGCGAGACGCCGTGGCCGGGCAGGTCCCAGGCCACGACGTCGACGTCGGACCCCAGCAGGGTGCCGGCCTGGCTCCACAGCAGGGAGGACGTTCCGAGCGAGGGAGCCACGATCAGGAGGGGCTTGTCGCCGAGCGCGCGCTGGGGCGAGAGCAGGACTGCTTTGACGGTAGGTCTAGCCACGGGAGGCTCCGTTCTGGAGTTGGTGGGCGGTGGCACGGTCATATTCGGGTGCGGCCGGGCCGGCGGCGTATTCCGGGTACGCAGCGAGGATGCGGCGGGTGATCTCAACGGCCTGGCCGAGGTAGTTGGCCGGGTCCAGGAGCTCCTCAAGCCGGCTGTCCGCGAGCAGTTCCTCAGGGACGGCCGCCCGGAGCAGTTTCCGGTAGATGGCCGCCTGCTCCGAGGCCGGGGCCTGGAGGGTCTGGTCGACGACCTCCTGCAGTAGTTGCTTGCCGGCACGGCCCGGTCCCGCCCCGGCGCTGCGGGCGTCCAGAAGCGGCGCGACGGCGGAGTTGACGGCTTCGGCGAGAAGCAGCGGGCCGGCGAGGTCGAGGTTGCGTCGCATGGAACCGGGGAACACCTGCAGCCCTTCGGCCAGTTCGCGGAGCTGTCCCGCGGCGCCGAGGGCCAGGCGCAGCAGTTGGCGCAGGGCCGCCCATTCGCTGTGCCAGGCTCCGTCGGGTCGCTCGTCGTTGAAATTGGCGGCGGCAAGGTGGAGTTGAGCGGCCAGGGCCGGCGCCTGCAGGGCGGCGCTGCGGATCAGCACGGACAGCACCGGGTTCTGCTTCTGCGGCATGGCCGAGGACACGCCGCGGCCCGCGGCACGCGGTTCGGCGAGCTCGGCCACTTCCGGCCGGCTCAGGAACAGGACGTCGGCGGCAATCTTTCCGGCAGCGTCCGTCACGGTGGCCAGGGCATCGCCGAGCGAGGTCACGGCAACACGGTTGGTGTGCCAGGGCGCCGGAACGGTGGCGAGTCCGAGGCGGGCGGCCAGCCGGTCGGAGAGATCGAAGGGTGACAGCGGCCCGGCGATGAGCCCGGTGCCGGGCGTCAGTGCAGCGCCGGATGTCAGTACAGTGCCGGCGGCCAGGGTCCCGGCGGCGCCGCCGGTCTGGACCGGCAGTTCGAGTGCTTCGAGCCGGCGGCCGGCGGCGGCCAGCCCGGCAAACCACTGCGCGGCCCGGAGCCCGAAGCTGAAGGGCAGCGAGTGCTGGGTCAGGCTGCGGCCCACGCAGAGCGTCCGGGCATGGGCTTCGGCCAGGCCGGCGAGGGCCGACGTCGCCGCCGTGAGCTCGGTGAGCAGCTCGCGCACGGCCCTGGTGGCGAGCACCATCAGGGCCGAGTCGAGGACGTCCTGGCTGGTCAGCGACGTGTGGACGGCCCGTACCGCGCCAAGGCCAGCGCCGTCCAGGGCCCTGACCTGTTCACGGAGGTCAGCGAGCAGCGGGATGACCGGGTTTCCCCCGCCCTGAGCGCGCACGGCGATGTCTGCGACGTCGTACCGCTGCACCTGCGCGGCCGTGGCCACCACCGCTGCGGACCCGGCCGGGGCGAGGCCCGCCTCATCCAGGACCGCCGCCCAGGCCGCCTCGACCTCCAGGATGGCGGCGAGCACTGCACGGTCCCCGGTCAGCGCCGTCACCAGGGGCGACGCCGACACGGGGTTCAGCAGGCCAAAGTCGCCGTGCAGGCCGGCGCCGCCGCCGGTCTCGAAGGAGGTCACTTCGAGGCACCCTCGACGTCGCTGAAATCCAGGAACACGGTCTCGCCGTCGCCTTGGAGGCGGATGTCCCAGGTCAGGCCGCCGTCGGGATCCCGGCGCGCGATCAGGGTCTCGCGGCGGTCCGGCTCCAGCGAGGACAGCAGGGGATCCTGGGCCAGGGCCTCCTCGTTCTCCGGCAGGTAGATCCGGGTGAACAGGCGGTTCATGAGGCCGCGGGCGAAGACCGCAACAGCGATGAACGGCGCCGCACCCTCTTCGGTGGGTCCCGGGTTCACGGTCGTGAACGTGAAGACGCCGGTGTTGCCCACCGCGCTGCGGCCGAACCCGGTGAAGGTATAGCCGTCACGGACCAGGGAGCCCGTGTGGTGCGGAACCTTGCCGTCCGCGTCGGCCTGCCAGATTTCCAGGATGGCGTCCGGAATCGGGTGGCCGGCGCCGTCATAGACAGTGCCCTGGAGCCGGATGGAGCCCGGGGATCCGGGGGCGAGCAGCTCGCGGTCCTTGGCGTAGGGTAGGGCGTAGCCAAAGAACGGGCCCACGGTCTGGCCCGGTGTCGGGGTGAGTTTACTCATGATGCGCCTATTCATTCTCGTCGCCTGCTGCACCTAATGCCTCGTTCTCGGTCCACGTCCGTTTGGGCCCGGTCAGGACGATGTCCCAGTTGTACGCCAGAGCCCATTCAGGCTTGGTCTGCTCGTGGTTGTAGCTGGCCACGAGCCGGTCGCGGGCGTCCTGGTCCACGATCGACTGGTAGATCGGGTCCAGCGGGAAGAGCTGGTCACCGGGGAAGTACATCTGGGTGACGATCCGCTGGGTGAACTCCTGCCCGAACAGGGAGAAGTGGATGTGGGCCGGTCGCCAGGCATTGAGGTGGTTCTTCCAGGGGTAGGCGCCGGGCTTGATGGTGGTGAAGCTGTAGGAGCCGTCGGCGCCCGTGATGCAGCGTCCGAGGCCGGTGAAGTTGGGGTCCAGCGGTGCCGGGTGCTGGTCCCGTTTGTGGATGTAGCGGCCGGCGGCGTTCGCCTGCCAGATCTCCACGAGCTGGCCGGCGACGGGACGGCCGTCGCCGTCGAGCACGCGGCCGGCGACCACGATGCGTTCGCCCAGCGGTTCACCATTGTGCTGGATGGTCAGGTCCGCCTCCAGCGCGTGCACGTCCATGTGCCCGAACGCCGGAGAGTAGAGCTCGATGGTTTCCGGGTCCGCGTGGTGCAAGTCCTTGGTGGGGTGGCGCAGGACGCTGCTGCGGTAGGGCGCGTAGTCGAGCCGCGGCTGGGTTTCGGCCGGGGCGCCGTTCTTGAGGGCCCGCGCGTAGGCCTCGCCGATCGCCTTCATCTCGGCGCTAAGGTCCGCCTGCGACTCTGCGGCGGCATCGAGCGGCGCGTACGTCTTTGGTGCGGCCTCCATGGCTTCGTCGGACACGTCTTCGGTGATCGGGTCGGCGTTGAAGATCTCGAGGTTCAATTCTTCAGGCACAGCAACCTCCTTTCCTGGGTGTGGTTGTTGGTCGGGTGGGGATCAGGAACTGCGGGTCAGCTGGTGCAGGTGGTCGTACTGGACGGCGTGCCGTACGGGTGCGTTCGGAGCGCCGTAGCCGTCGTAGGCGCCGCGGCGTTCCACCATTTCGAAAAACACGCTGCCTACGGTGGCCGTGTAGAAATGCAGGAATTCGCCGTCGGCATCACGGTCATAGAGCAGGTTGAGCTCGCGGAGCGTGGCCAGGAAGTCCGGGTCCAGGGCGAACCGGGCGTCGAGGTCCTCGTAGTAGTTCGCCGGAATCTGCAGGAAGTCCAGGCCGCGGTCCCGGGCGGCGCGGGCGGTGGCCACGAGGTCAGTCACGGCGAAGGCCACGTGCTCCTGGTAGGTGCGGCGGTGGCCGGTCCCGGACTCGCCGGGTTCTTTTGTTCCGGCGGCCTCCTGCTGCAGCAGCGGTGCCAGGTTCAGCACCAGGCGGACGCCCCGGTCCTCGGTGAGCATCACCTGGGAGCGGACCAGCCCGGTGGGGCTCGCCACCTCGGCATACGGCTGCGGTTCCAGCGCGAGGGCGCTCGTGTAGAACAGCACGGCCTCGTCGAAGTGCTGCCACGGCTGGGCGAGGTTCACGTGGTCAATCACGGCACCGGCTACGGGGCCCGCGGCGGGAGCGGTGCCGCCGGCTGCAACAACGGGAGGCCGTGCGTTGCCGGGTTCGTGAGGCTCCCCGAATTCGCCGACCCAGGCTGCCGTGCCGTCCGGGCTGCCCTGGCAGAGGAATATCTCGGTGGAGTCCGGCGCTGCGAAACCCTGGAAGACTTCCTCGTTGGCCTGGCTCTTGCGCGGCACCGCGGGGGCCTTGAGCTGCTGGGCGCGGGCGGCGGCGATGACGGGAGAGTCGACATCGAACCCCAGCGCGGAAATGGCAGGAGAAATTGCAGTGGAAATGGCAGCGGCGGCAGCCGCCTGCTGACCGGCGGCGGGTTCTTCGTTGATGATCAAGCGGGCGCGGCCCATGGTCCACAATTGCACGTTCTTGGTGCGATGGCGCCCGTTGAACGCAAATCCCAGCTGGCTGAGCAGCGTTTCCAGGCCGGCGGTGTCCCCGGCCCGGACTTCGGCGAAGTTGAAGCCGGCGGGCTCGGCCACCCGGGGAAGCGTGGCAAGCTCCATCGGGTAACGGCGCCGGGCCGCAGTGCCGGCCGCACCGCTTTCAGCCGCGGCCGGGTTGGCCTCGAGCCATCGGGCGCTCTGCTCTTCGAGCCAGATCAGCGACCGCATGGCATCGACAGCCGTGCGTTCGACGTCGGACTGGCGGAACACGTCGTTGAACACTTCCAGCGATACCGGTCCGGTATAGCCGGCGCGGACCACGTGGCCCATGAACTTGGCGAGGTCGAACTGGCCCTCGCCCGGGAACACCCGGTAGTGCCGGCTCCAGGACAGCACGTCCATCGTCAGCTTGGGGGCATCGGCCACCTGGACGAAGAAGATTTTCGCCGGGTCGAAGGCCTCAATCGGCGCAGTGTCCCAGCCGCGGGAGAGGATGTGGAAGGAGTCCAGGCAGGTGCCTAGGTGGGGGTGGTCCACCATGTCAACCAGCCGGTGGGCGTGCTCGTAGTCGCTGACGTATTTGCCCCAGGCCAGGGCCTCGTAGGCGACCTTGACACCGTATTCGCCCGCGAGGTCCGCGAGCCGGGAGAGCTGGGCGGCCCTGAGTTCGTCGTCGTCGATCGTGGCCGTGCCCACGTTGGAGCACAGCAGCATGGTGTCCATGCCCAGCCGGGACATGAGCCGGAACTTGGCGTCCGCGCGGCGCAGATTGGAGGCGAGCAGGTCCTCGGGAACGCTGTCGAAGTCGCGGAACGGCTGGTAGAGGTCCAGCGTGAGTCCGAGGTCGGCGGCCAGTTTCCGGACATCCTCCGGGCTCAGCGATGACGTGACGAGGTCCTGTTCGAAGATTTCAATGCCGTCAAAGCCGGCAACCGCACAGGCCTGCATTTTTTCCCGCAGGGTGCCGGAGAGGCAGACGGTCGCGATTCCGGTGCGCATCAGGCTGCCACCTCTTCCGCGGCCACGAGTTCCAGGAAGTGGGAGCGCATGCGGTCCGCGTCGGGCTCCCGCCCGGTGAAGATCCGGAACGCGTCCGCGGCCTGCCCCACCGCCATCCGGCCGCCGTCAAGGACGTCGCAGCCCTTGGCCCGGGCCGCGCGGACGAGCTCGGTTTCGATCGGCCGGTACACGATGTCGGCCACCCAGTGCCGGGACTCCACGAGGGACATGTCCAGCGGAACACCCGGATGGGCGGCCATGCCCACCGGGGTGCAGTGCACCAGGCCGTCGGCCCGGGGCATGAGCTGCGGCAGCTCCGCCGTCGTGCGGGCCGTGACCGTCCGGTCCGGGAAGAACCCTGCGAGTTCGGCAGCCCGGGCGGCGCAGCGCGCCGCATCCGTGTCCACGAGGTCCAGTTCCCGGACACCCGCCGTGAGCAGGGCGTAGGCGACGGCGGATCCGGCACCGCCGGCTCCCAGCTGGACCACGCGGTCCAGGGCGGCCCCCGGGAGGCCGGAGGCCAGGGCCGCCGCGAAGCCGGAAAAGTCTGTGTTATGCCCGATGAAGCGGCCGTCCCGGATGACCACGGTGTTGACGGCGCCGAGTCGCCGGGCGTCGGCGGAGACCTCGTCAAGGTAGTCGAGCACGAGCTGTTTGCAGGGGTGGGTGATGTTCAATCCGTTGAACCCGAGGCTCCGGGCACCGGACAGCAGCTCCCCCACGGCCTGACCTGGCAGGCCAAGTTCGATCAGGTCGATGGGGCGGTAGAGGTACCGGAGGCCCTGGACGTCACCTTCGCGTTCATGCATGTAGGGCGTGAGGGACGGCATGACACCGTCTCCCACGAGTCCCACGAGGAAGGATTCTGCTCGATTGCTCATCCGGTTAGCTCCTTTGACAACTGACTCGGCGGGCCGTGGCGCTTGAGGCGTCTGCGGCGGGCCGGGTGATAGGGATTACACTACAGAATTTGTTCACATGTTGCACTCTTGTTCGAATGACGAACATATTGTTGCGACGGCGCCCGCCGTCCCGGGGCACCCCAGAGCGGCACGCGGAGCACGTCACCGCTGGGGCAGCCGGGCCGAGAGCTCAGCTGCGGCCGACTGGAGCAGGGGCACACAGGCCACCAGGTCCTCCATGCTGAGCCGGAACACCGGCACGGCCGTGGCGAGGGAGGCAAACGCGTGACCTTGGGCGTTGAACACCGGAACCGCGACGGCGCGCATGCCGGCCTCGTTTTCCTCGTCCATCGTGGCGTAGCCACGGCGGCGGACCAGTTCGATCTCCGCCCGGAACGCGTCGCGATCGGTGATGGAATGCTCTGTCAGCGGATCGAGGGGCAGTTCATCGAGAAGCTGGGCGCGGGTGGCGTCATCGGCGAACGCCACCAGCACCTTGCCCACCGAGGTGGTGTGCAGCGCCCCCAGATGGCCTGGATCGCTTGTGACACGGAAGGTCTGCGGGCCGTCCACCTTGTTCACCGTCAGATGGTGGATGCCGTCACGCACGGAAAGAATGGTGGCCTCGCCCGTTTCCTCGGTCACCCGGCGCAGGATGGGAAGTGCCGTGCCTGCGAAGCCGTGATGATTGGAAACCCGCTGGCCAAGCTGGAAGACGCGCAGGCCCAGGTGGTAGCGGCGCCCGTCGGGCTCGTAGTCCACGAAGCCGTCCCGCGTCAGCGAGCCGAGCAGGCGGTACGTGGTGCTGAACGGCAGATCGGCCCGGCGGGAGATCTCCGCGGCGCTGGCGCCGCGCGGCTCGTCGCCCAGGAGGACCAGCAGGCCCAGGGCCTTCCCCACCATGTCCGTCCGCGAGTCCTCCTTGGCGGCCTTGGCAGGCTTCACAAGGGCCTCCCCCGGGGCGGCGGAGACGGTGGACTCTTCTGTGCCTTGATTCACACTCATACAATGATGCTCCCACATAGTGAGAGCTATTTCTAGATGGTGATTATTTTTCTTGACAGGTGACTGCGCTCACAGTCATGATTGCTACATCGCACAAGTAGCTTCCACCATGTGGCTACTAGTCCGGGTCTTTCCACGGACCTCCGGCTGCACCAAACTTAAGCAAGCGGCAGTCGAGACATTCCTGATCCATCCGCGACAACGTCGTCACACAAAAGGAACACCATGAGCCAGACTCTCCCGTCCGCGACGGGCACCACCACGGGAGGGACGCCGAAGAAGGCGGCCCTTGCCAGCTTCCTGGGCAGCGCCGTCGAGTACTACGACTTCTTCATCTTCGGTTCGGCAGCGGCACTGATCTTCCCGCATGTTTTCTTCCCTGATGCCGACACCAACGCGGCGATCATGTCTTTCGCCACTTTCGGCTTCGCCTACATTGCCCGCCCGATCGGCGCCGTCGTCCTTGGCCACTTCGGTGACAGGATCGGCCGCCGGAAGGTCCTCATGTTCACGCTTCTGCTGATGGGGGCCTCCACCTTCGTCATCGGCTGCCTTCCGGACTTCAAGACGGTGGGCTGGTGGGCCCCTGTCCTACTGGTGCTGGCACGTCTCTGCCAGGGCTTCTCCGCGGCCGGCGAGCAGGCCGGCGCGTCATCCATGACGCTGGAGCACGCCCCGGACAACCGTCGCTCGTTCTTCACCTCCTGGACGCTCACGGGCACCCAGGGCGGCCAGATCCTCGCTGCCCTCGTCTTCATCCCCGTCCTGGCGCTGCCCGATGACATCAAGTACAGCATTGGCTGGCGCATCCCGTTCTGGCTCAGCGCCGTGGTTGTGCTGGTCGCGTTCTTCATACGCCGCACCCTGCACGAACCGCCGGCATTCGAGGAAGCCCGGAAGACCGCGCAGATCTCCAAGCTCCCGGTGGCCGACCTCCTCAAGGGCCACTGGCGCGATGTCCTCCGCGTCATCGCCTGCGCCTTCATCGCCGCCGTGTCCACTGTCTTCGGGACCCTGGCCATCAGCTACGCCAAGAACGTTGCCGGCGTGGACGGCACCACCACGCTCTGGCTCGTCGTCGGCGCCAACTTCATGGCCCTGGGCACCCAGCCGCTCTTCGGCATGCTCGCCGACAAGATAGGCCGGAAGCCGGTCTTCATCTACGGCGCACTGTCCAGCGCAGCCCTGACCCCGGTCTTCCTGCTGAGCCTCGAGTCCGGCAACGTCCCGCTCATGTTCCTTACGGCAATCGCGTTCTTCTCCTTCGGCTACGCTGCCGCCAACGCGGTCTGGCCCTCCTTCTACGCCGAGATGTTCAGCACCAACGTCCGCTTCTCCGGCCTCGCCATCGGCACCCAGCTGGGCTTCCTCATGGCGGGTTTCGCCCCCGCGATCGTGGCGGCCATGGGCGGCATCCAGCCCGGCGGCTGGGTCCAGATCAGCATCTTCACCGCAGTCATCTGCCTGATCGCCACCATCGCGGCCCTGACGGCCAAGGAAACCTTCAAGGTGCCCACGAAGCAGCTCGGCGTCAAGTAGTCCGGCCGCGGCGCTCCTGACCGGGCACCCCGCTCAACCGGAAGTTCCGCACCTACGACGGCGGCCCGTCCCTTCGGGGGCGGGCCGCCGTCGCGCGTGCAGGCGGTCAAAGAACGTGCCCAGGCGGCCATCGGAGCAAGAATCGGACCGGAGCCGGGGCCGGAAATCGGGCCGCCGCCGAAAACTAACCGTCCCCTTACCGCACTGAAACGCGGACGCAACATTGGCGCAGGACACTGGAAGGGCCGGCAAGAGCAGGCACCAACTCCAGTCCAGGAGGCCCCGTCATGTTGAAGGAAGCGAAAGCCCATGTAACCCGTATCCGTGCCCTCGACCAGCTGCACCGCGGCGACGAGATCGAGGCCCGTTTGCGCGTCGGCCCGAACTACGACGATGTCGTGATCCGCCGCGGCCGCGTCCAGGAGACGGCGCCCGGAATCGGCGTCGTCTGGATCATGGACCGCCATTCCGGCATGCGGAAGGCCATCAACGCGGACGAATGCACCGTCTGGCGGGTCGCCTGAAGCGTCAGCCTCCCGCCACGGACTGGATGATCAGGACTTCCTGGCCCGGTGCCACCGTCGTCACCAAGCCCTGCAGCCGCCGGATCTCATTCCCGTTGACGTATATATTCACGTAACGGCGAACGGTTCCGGTTTCATCCCGCAACCGCCGCGACAGCGCCGGATAATCCCCGGTCACCGTATCGAGCACCCACTCCACCGTCACCGCTTCCTCCGCGGGCGCAGTCAGGATGGACTGCCCGCCGGCCAGCGGTTGGAGGACGCTCGGCAGGACCACACTGATCGCGGAATCCGCCGGCACGGGCACGCCGTTAGTCACGACGCCGTTCATGCGTTTCCAGCCCTTCACGGCTGCACTGGCTCACAGCTGCATCGGGAGCAGGGCAGCGGAAACCGTAGCAGCCCGCACGCACAGCACGTCCGGCAGGTGCGAGGCCACTTCGCTGAAGTGCTCCCCCTCGTCGGCACTGGCATAGACGCTGCCGCCCCGCGTTCCGAAGTAGACGCCGGCGGGCTCGGCCTCGTCGACGCACGCAGCATCGCGCAGCACGGCGTTGTACTCGGGGTCCGGCAGACCGGAGTCGAGCCGCTTCCAGCTGGCACCGGCGTCGTCCGTCCGGTGCACCGCCAGCTTGCCGTCCGGCGGAATCCGCTCGCCGTCGGCCTTCAGCGGGATCACCCAGGCCGTACCGGCCCGGCGCGGGTGCGTCAGCATCACAAAGCCGAAGTCCGCCGGGAGCCCTTCGGCGATCGATTCCCACGATTCGGCGTCGTCGTCGCTGCGGTACACGCCGTGGTGGTTCTGCGCATACAGGCGGCCGTCGACGGCGGCGTCCGCCGCGATCTTGTGGACGCACTGGCCGAATTCCGGGTTGGGGTCCGGCATGAAGTAGGCGGAGATCCCCCTGTTGCGGGGTTCCCAGGAAGCTCCGCCGTCGAGCGAGCGGTAGACCCCGCCTGTGCTCATGGCGACGTGAACTTTCTCGCCCGTGGGGTCAACGACGATCGAGTGGGCCGCGGCGCCGCCATAGCCGGCACCCCATTCGCTGCGGTGCGGATGATCCCAGAGGCCGCGATTGAGCTCGAAGTGCTCGCCGCCATCGGTCGATTTCCAGACGGAGATCGGCTCGCACCCTGCCCAGACGACGCCGGGACGGGACTCGGCATCGGGGTGGATTTGCCAGATTCGCTCCAAGGCGGCGTCCGTGCCGTCGGGGAACGTGATGGCGCCGTTTTCGGGCTCCTCCCATGTCCCGCCCAGGTCATCCGAGTGAAAGACGGTGGGACCCCAGTGCTCGGAGCGGACCCCCACCAGGATCCGGGTCCGCCCGCCGCGGCTGTCGATGCCGATGCTGGGCACTTCACTCATCAGAAAATGCGGCCCGGACAGGGACCATTCCCTCCGGTCCGGGCTGGTCGCCAGCCACAGACCCTTCTTGGTGCCGATCGCCAGGATATAACTCTCTGCAGTAGCCATGCCCCCCATGCAACCACCCGCACCGGAAGGCCGCAACGGTTTTCTTGCGATGCCGCCGTGGTCCCGGGACGGTGCGCCGGCGTGCCGGGCCCCGCCGTCAGTCGACGAACTCCGACTGCGTCTCGATAAAGTCCCAGTCCGCGTCCGTCAATGATCCGGCGCCGCCGGCGTCGAAGATCCCCCGCTTGACGGTCTCGGGCAGCTCGATGGTCCGGAGGTTTTCCCGGAGCCATTCCTTACTCGCCAAATCCAGATCCAGCCACCACATATAGATCTCCACGGCAGCCACCTCCTCCTGTGTTCTTCAACCGTAGGCCCCACCCCCGGGGTGTACAAGGGATGCGCCGGGACCGGCACCGCAACGGGTCCGGCCGCGGGACCGGGAAGTAAGTCCCTGTTCAATGCGACACCGCCGGGCAAGAATGAAGTATGTCTGCCGAGTCCGCCGAGTCCGCCGCCGGGCCCTCGCCCGTCGTGGTGGCCGTGCTTCCGGGACAGCATCCCGAGGTGCTGCAGACAGCGGGAGCGCTTGCCAAGCGCCTCGCCGCGCCTCTGGTCTGCGCGTATGTGGACGAGGCCAGCTACCTCGTGGAGTGGGATCCTGAGCGGTCCGCGCACCGACTGTCGCTGCATCCGGACACGGACAACGACGAGATCCGGGCGACAACCCAGGAGCTGCGCTCCACCATTGAGGCAAGCTGCGGCGGCCTGGGCATCGACTGGTCCCTGCGCACCCTGGCGGGCGACCCGGCCCGGGCGATCGGCAGGCTGGCCACCGAGACGAACGCGCTCATGATCGTGGTGGGGACCCCGGAACCCGGACTCGGCCACCGCATTTCGGCGGCGCTCAATGGCTCCGTGGCGGCATGGCTGAGCCACCATCAGGAGCATCCAATCCTGATCGTTCCGGCGGCAGGAAAATAAAGCGAAAGTAGTTATTCGGGGTGCTGGCGCTATCCCACTACCGCCGAGTAAGCTCGATACGTAGGCCGGATGAACCGCCTACCCAATAGCTGCTCCGGAGTGCGTATCCCCCAATAACGCACTCCGGAGCTCTTTAATTTGCGCCATGCGCCGAATTCACCGCCGGGCCGCCCCGGACGCTTGAAAACATACCCCTAGGGGGTATATGTTGAGGGCATGAGCGAGTCCGAAGTTCCCGTCACAGCCCCCCTGGCGCCCCACGAGGAGCGCGGCTACACCTCCAATAAGGAGGCCTACCTGCGCCGGCTCAAGCGGATCGAAGGCCAGGTGCGAGGCATCGCCCGCATGGTTGATGAGGACAAATACTGCATCGACATCCTCACCCAGGTTGCCGCCGTCACCAAAGCCCTGCACGCGGTGAGCCTGGGACTCGTGGAAGAGCACATCGGCCACTGCGTCGTCGGCGCCGCCTCGGAGCCGGATCCGGAACTGCGGGCCGAAGCCATCGATTTCAAAGTCAAAGAGGCCGCCGATGCCATCGGCCGCCTCCTGCGCTAAGAACTGCACCACCCACCCCACCACCGGGCCGGGGAACCATCCCCTGCCCAGCGACAAGGAGCACGCCATGGGCACCGTTTCCACTACCGTCAACGTTTCCGGAATGACCTGCGGCCACTGTGTGTCCTCCGTCAGCGAAGAACTTGAGGCGCTCTCAGGCGTCGAAAAGGTCGACGTCGACCTCAAGGCCGGCGGCATTTCCAGCGTCACGATCACCTCCAGCGAAGCATTGTCGTTTGCCGAGATCGGCGAGGCGGTCGCTGAAGCGGGCTACCTCGTGGTCGCCACCGAGGCCTGAGCGCCCTTGCGGGCCGGCGGACGGCACAGAACGGACCGAGCGATGAGAACAGAAGGGCGCCGTGCGTAACGAGCAACTGCTGCACCAATCCGGAAGCCGTGTCATTGACCTCGATATCGAGGGCATGACGTGCGCCTCCTGCGTCAACCGGATCGAACGCAAACTCGGAAAACTCCACGGCGTCGAAGCCTCCGTCAATCTGCCCCTTGAGACCGCCCACGTCACCGTCCCGGCGGCCATCACAGACGAACAAATCACCGCCACCGTCGCCGCGGCAGGCTACAAGGCCACGATCCGGCCCCCCAAGCACCCGACTGACGCGAGTGGCCCCGCCGAAAGCCCCAAGCTCGGCCCCCGGCTCGTCGGGGCAGCCGTCCTCACCATCCCGGTGTTTCTCATTTCGATGTTCCCGGCCTTCCACTTCGCCAACTGGGGCTGGGCAGCAGCCCTCCTCGCCCTGCCCGTGGTTACCTGGGCGGCGTGGCCATTCCACCGGGCAGCCGCCGTCAACGCCCGGCACCTCTCCTCCACGATGGACACGCTCGTCTCCATTGGCGTGACGGCGGCCTACGTCTTCTCGGCCTGGCAGCTCTTCGCGGACCCGCTAATGACCGCCCACCCGGAGATGGACGGAACGGGGATGGACTCCGGCGGACTCTACTTCGAGGTTGCCTCGGTAGTCACCACGTTCCTGCTGCTGGGCCGGTATCTGGAGGCCAATGCCAAGCAAAAAGCCGGAGACGCCCTCAAGGCACTGCTGAATCTGGGTGCCAAGGATGCCACAGTGCTCCGCGACGGCCAGGAGCAGCAGATTCCCGCCGATCGGCTGGGGGTAGGCGACCTCATTGTGGTCCGCCCCGGCGAGAGGATTGCGACTGACGGCATCGTCGTCGAAGGGTCCTCCGCGGTCGACGCGTCGCTGGTCACGGGTGAATCGGTGCCGGTGGAAGTCGGCCCGGACAGCTCGGTCACGGGTGCCACCATCAACACCTCCGGCCGGCTGCTGGTCCGCGCCACGCGCGTCGGCGCCGAAACCACCTTGGCCCAGATGGGCCGGTTGGTCTCCGAGGCGCAGACCGGCAAGGCGCAGATTGCGCGCCTCGCGGACCGGATCAGTGCCGTCTTCGTGCCAGTGGTCCTCGCCATCGCCGTGGTGACCTTTGGCGCCTGGCTGCTCGCGGCCGGCCCGGAGATCAGCGACGCCGAACTCCGGGCAGCGTTTACGGCCGCCGTCGCCGTACTCGTCATTGCCTGCCCCTGCGCCCTGGGCCTGGCCACCCCGGTGGGGCTGCTCACCGGAACCGGCCGGGGCGCCCAGCTGGGCATCCTGATCCGGGGCCCCCAGGTCCTCGAGGACACCCGGACCGTTGACACCATCCTGCTGGACAAGACCGGCACCGTGACCACCGGCCACCTCGCCGTCGACGGAACAGAGGCCTTCGGAGCGTTCACCCCTGCGGAGGTTCTGCGTCTGGCCGGAGCCCTGGAGGCCGCGTCTGAACACCCGATCGCCCGCGCCATCACTGCCGCGGCACGGGACGCGGCACTGGTTACGGCACCGGGTACGTCACCGGACGCCGCGGCCGGGGCGCCGGCTGCAGGGAACCGCGAGGTCGCGAACGGCGGCGCCGGCCTGGCCGTCGTCGCCGGTTTCCGCTCCGCGCCCGGCGGCGGCGTCCAGGGCACCGTCGAGGGCCGGCTCCTGACGGCAGGCCGTACGGGCTGGCTGGAGCAGAACGGCATCGCGCCCGCCGCCGCGCAACTGGAGGCACTCAGCACCGCCGAAGCCTCCGGCGCCACAGCGATCTGGCTCACCGTGGACGGGGAGCCCGCCGGCATCATCAGCCTGCGGGACACGCTCAAGCCGGGCTCCGCAGCCGCGATCTCGCGGCTGCGCGGGCTGGGTCTCCGGCCGATCCTCCTGACCGGGGACAACGCCGCCGTGGCCGCGCAGGTGGCAGCCGCCGTCGGCATAGCTCCGGAGGATGTGTTCGCAGGGGTGCTGCCGGAGGGCAAGGTCGAGGCGGTGCGGAAGCTGCAGTCCGACGGCGCCACTGTCGCCATGGCCGGTGACGGCGTCAATGACGCCGCCGCGCTGGCCCAGTCGGATCTGGGCATCGCGATGGGCTCCGGCACGGATGTTGCAATCGAGGCCGCCGACCTGACGGTCATGGGCAACGATCTGGGGCAGGTCGCCCAGGCCATCGAGCTCTCCCGCCGGACCCTGGCGACCATCAAAACGAACCTCTTCTGGGCCTTTTTCTACAACGCCATCGGCATTCCCATAGCGGCCCTGGGACTCCTGAATCCGATGATCGCAGGGGGCGCCATGGCCGCGAGTTCCGTGCTGGTGGTGGCCAATTCGCTGCGGCTGCGCAGCTTCGGCAGGTAGGCCGGCCTTCGCCCGGGTCCCCCTCAGGCCGCGCCAAAGCGGGCGGCAGCTTTGGCTTTGGCCTTGGCAGCTTCCTCTCCGCGGTCCTTTGCCGGCGCGTGGGTCACGAGGGAGTCGAGCAGGTGCTGGGTGGCGTGGGCAATCTCGTGTACAGCCCGGTTGAAGGCCTCTTCGTTCGCCTTGGACGGCCTGGTGCTGCCACTGATCTTGCGCACGTACTGCAGCGCGGCGGCTTCCACCTCGGCGGTGGTCGCATGGGGTTCAAAATTATGGAGGGTCCGGATATTTCGGCACATAGCTCCATGCTAGGTGTCCCGAGGCCCGGGAACGAGGGCACCGCTACACGACGCCGGACCCGCATTGGGGCCGGCGCCGGCGGAACGCGCCTACGGTACGGGTTCGACGTCGTTCGCGTGGTCCAACGGGGCCGGCACCGGGGCGGCGCGCAGTTCGTCCAGCCGGACCAGGACCACACCGCCGACGATCAAGAGACCGCCGAGCAGCTGAATGGTGCCGGGCAGTTCGCCGAGCAACAGCCAGGCCCAGATGACGGCGAAGAGGACTTCGGTCAGCGACACGAAGGACGCCACCTTGGATCCGAGTGCCCGCGCGGCGACAATTCCGGACACGTACGCCAGGACCGTGGCCAGGACCACGAGGCCGCCGAGGGCGACCCACCAAGGGGTGATCCAGGGTCCCAGCCGCGTGTCGGCCGTGCCGAAGGCCATCGGCACCAGACCGGTGGCGGCCGCGAGCCACATTACGACGGCTCCGACCATCAGGCCGCCGGAAGCCAGGACAATCGGCGGGAGGGTGTCGTTTTCCTTGGCCGTGATGAAGAAGTAGATCGCGAGGCAGACCGCGGCCGCTATTCCCCACAGCACGCCGATCAGGTCGATCTTCACGGCACCCGTCAGGTCCAGGACCAGCACCAGTCCGCCCAGCGACAGCAGGGTGCCGGCGATGGTCAGCGGGCGGGGACGCTTCCGGCTCGCGGCCCACAGCCACAACACGATGATGACGGGCGCGAGGTACTCCAGCAGGAGGGCGACGCCCACCGACAGCCGGGACACCGCATTGAAATAGAACAGCTGGCACGCGGCGACCCCAATGACGCCGAAAAGCAGGATGGTCAGCCAGTTGTCCTTGAGTTGGTGCCAGCGGCCGCGCAGCGCCGGGATGGCGGGAACCGCGAGGATCAGCGCGGCGCCGGTGAGACGGCCCGTAACGGCGGCCCCGGGCGTCCAGCCCGTTTCGAGGAGGGCCTTCGCGAATGATCCGGAGATGCCGAAGACCGCCGAGGAGAACAACGCGATGCCCAGGCCCGAGGCCATGAAGCTGGACGCAACACCGGACCGCCTGGTGCCGGCCGTGGCGCCCCGCGCCGTGCCCGTTGTCTCCCCCATTGCGCTGCCGGCCGGTTCCGAGGCAGGCCACAGGGCGGCAAGGTCTTGGACCGGGGCGGCGACGGTGCGGCGGGGGGCAGACACGGCATTCTCCTGTCAGGAGTAAAGTGGGGTTATGGTCATGACATTACGCCCGCGCAAGGTAAGGAGTCAAGATGGTCTTTGCCCCTGACACAGAAGTTGCCCTGCGTTCCGTGGTCAACCTCATCAACACCGCCGCGAACGGCCAGGAACATCTGGCCACGGTCGAGGACCTGGACGGTTTCCTGGCGGCTGAGGGCTTCACTGGCTCCCGGACATGGGACCAGGCCGAGCTGGAAAGCATACGGCGGCTCCGCGGCGAACTCGCCGAGCTCTGGGTGGCGGAGGAGGCCGCTGCCGCGGAGACCGTGAACCGGCTGCTCCGCGAGGCCCGGGCACTCCCCCAGTTGGTCAAGCACCATCCGTGGGACTGGCACTTGCACGCCACCACGCCCGAGGCCCCGCTGGCCGACCGCATGAGCACGGAGGCGGCCATGGCGATCGTGGACGTGATCCGCAGCAAGGAAATGGACCGCCTGCTGGTGTGCGCGGCGGAAGACTGCGACGCCGTCGTGCTCGATCTGAGCCGTAACCGCTCGAAGCGCTACTGCGACACGGGAAACTGCGCCAACCGCGCGCACGTGGCGGCATACCGGGCTCGCAAGGCGGTGTCCTGACCTGCGGGGCCCCGGTGTTGCGTGGTTAGGCCTGCGGCGTCAGGCGTGCGGTCCGTTGTCGCCGGAATCGGCCGAATCGACGGGGCCACCGGTTTCGGGCCCGGGCTGCACAGATGGGCCGCCGTGGCCGGAAGGCGACCGCTTGGAGCTGAGGTTGACGCCGGAGCCCTTCCCCAAGTGCTCGGCGTTGTCCTTGTAGCTCATCGAGAGCATGGCGGCCACCACGAGGATCACAATGAAGGCGATCCCGGCGCCGATGAAGGCCAGGTCAAAGCGGGGCGAACGGGCGCTGCCGCCCGAGGCGAAGATCAGGACGCCGAAGAACACCACGACGGCCCAGAACGCGGAGAACATGAGCGTTCCCTTGACCGAGGTCCGCACGTTGCGGGACGCTCCGGATTTCTGCTGTGCCAAGGTGTTTTCCTCCTGCAGCCTGCGCGGGAAGCGTGGCTGTCTTGTTACCGCAATTGTTCTACGCCGGGTAGAACCTGTCGGTACTAGTTTACGGCCTCCGCGGAATCGCCCCGAGCATCATGCCGCAGGGTCAGCCCGGACAACATCCACAGGACGCCACTGATGATGGCCCCGCCGCCGGCCACGCCGAGGAGCGCGTGCGCACCAAGGCCGATGAAGAACGGTAGCGCGATCGCCGTGCCCAGCCCGATCACGCCGGAGGCGATCCAGTCCCGGGCCAGGACGGAACGTCCGCGGCCCAGAATGCCCGCGAGCAGCTCCGCAATACCGGCAACGCCGAGACCGATTGCGGCGATCGTTCCGAAGACGAGGGAGCTGGGGATCATGGCCACGGCTGCACCGGCCCCGGCCAGGACGGCCCCGCCGGCAGAGAGGATCCTGCCAGCACGTTCACGCGGACGGTACCCGGACTTCGTCACCGTCCAGATCAGCACAACGCCGGTGGCCAGCAGGTACAGGCCGCCGGCCCAGCCCATGCCCGCCTCGGATGGCGCGGCCCAGAACACGGTCACCGCGCCAAACACGAGCGCAACGGCAGCCCTGACCAGCACGGGCTTCCAGAGGTCGGCCGCGGCGCGGATGGCAGGGGTCGCGTCAGGCGCTGCGGGAAGAGTCACCCGTCCAGTTTAGTGCGAAGCCGGCACTGCGCGCGCCGGGACCAGGACGCCAGCCGGCGGAGGTCCGGCGGCGGGCGGCGTCGGCCGGCCGGTCCGGCTCACCGCGCGCCGAGTACCATCCAGCGGTCCGTCCGCGCCCGAAGGCCCAGCGTCAGCGCCCGCGCCGCCATGTAGCCCAGGGAGAAGGCGGCCCAGAGCCACAGCAGCCCCGCGCCGCCGCCCGCGCCGGAGTGCCGCACCGCCAGGAGCAGGGGAAGATAGGCCGCGAGATTCACGACGCCGGCGATCGCGAGATAGCGGGCGTCGCCGGCTCCAATGAGGACGCCGTCGAGGACGAAGACGTAGCCGGCGACCGGCTGGCCCGCGGCAAGGACCCACAGGGCGAGCGTAAGCGCCGCCCGGACCTCGGCGTCGGACGTGAAGAGGGCGCCCGCCCACGGCGCCGCCGCCGCGAGGAGGATCCCGGTCAGGGCGCCGAAGCCGAGTCCCCACCGCGTCATGGTGCGCGTCAGCGCCCGGACGGCGCCGGGCCGGGCCGCCCCGAGTTCCTTGCCGATCAGGGCCTGGGCCGCGATCGCCAGGGAGTCCAGGGCGAAGGCGAAGAACGTGAAGATGGTCATTGCCAGCTGGTGCGCGGCAAGATTGACTGGACCCTGGGCCGTCACCACCACTACCGTGGCAAGAATCGCGATGCGCAGGCTGAGCGTGCGCAGCATGAGCCAGGAGCCGACCTTGGTCAGGGCCCGGATCCCGCGCCAGTCCGGCAGCAGGGACACCCCGTGGTTGCGGGCGTTGCGCCGGACGATCAGCACGTACACGGCCGCCATGGCCCATTGCGCGATGCTCGTGCCCACGGCGGAACCTGTCACGGACCAGCCCAGCCCGTAGACGAGGAACAGGTTCAGCACGGTGTTCAGCGTGAATCCGGCAGCGGCGACGGCCAACGGGGTCCGGGTGTCCTGAAGCCCGCGCAGCACGCCGGTGCCCGCGAAGATGAGCAGCATCGCCACCAGGCCCGGCATGGACCCGCGCAGGTAGTCCATGGCATACCCGTGCACCTCGCCGCGGGCACCCATCAGGTCCAGGAGGGGCCCGGCGGCCAGGAAGCCGGCGGTCGCCAGGACGATGCCCAGCAGGAGGGCCAGCCAGATGCCGTCCCGTCCGGCAGCGAGGGCTTTTGCGAGCTGGCCGTTGCCGATGGCCCGCGCGACCGCCGGTGTCGTGGAGTACGCGAGGAACACCATGAGTCCCACGGCCGTGTGGAGGACCGCCGATGCGAGCCCGACGCCGGCCAGTTCGGCCACTCCGAGGTGGCCCACGATTGCCGAGTCCGCGAGCAGGAACAGCGGTTCGGCAATCAGGGCTCCGAAGGCCGGCACTGCCAGGCGGAGGATTTCCCGGCGGTGCCCCGTGGATGGCGGCAGGGTCTTGGGCAGGGAAGCGGAGGCAGGCACGGCTTAACCCTAGCGGGGTGCACGCGACGTCGCCCGGCGTCATTTAGTTGACTTTTCAACTAAACCGGGTAACCCTTAAGTTGAAAGTACAACTTCCTCGCTGCTTCGGCCCGTTCCGCAGTTTGGGGACTCCGCTTTTTGCGGATCCCATCGTTTCGCCCCGGCCGACGCGGCGGTCCACTCGAGAAAAGGCCCCCATGAACCAGCCCGCACTGACCACCTCCGCCCGAACCATCCTGCGCGTTATTACGGGATTCCTGTTCGCGGCCCACGGCTGGCAGAAATTCAACGAATTCACCATCGCCGGCACCCAGGCTGCCTTCACCCAGATGGGCGTCCCGGCGGCCCAGGCGGTGGCACCCGTCGTCGCGACCCTCGAACTCGTCGGCGGCGTCGCACTGATCCTGGGCGTGCTCACCCGCGTGTTCGCCGCCCTCCTCGCACTGGACATGCTCGGCGCCCTCTTCCTGGTCCACGCCTCCGCCGGCGTTTTCGTCGCCACCGGCGGCTACGAGCTGGTGCTGATCCTGGCGGCCGCCGCTCTGGCCGTGGCCCTCGTTGGCGCCGGCACGGTCTCTGTGGACAAGGCGCTCTTTGGCCGTAGCGGATCCCGGCTCCGCGTCCTCGCCTGAGGCGTTTTTCCCGGCACCTTTCAGCGCTCCCGGCGGGCGGTCACCTCGCGGTGGCCGCCCGCCGTCGCATGTCACCGGCTTCGTATGCCGGCGGTTCGCACGCCGCGGCTTATGGCGTCCCGGACAGCGATTGTGTCGCCGGCCCACGGCTCCCGGCCGGCCCTTCAGTAAACTCACAGCATGAGCGAGAACGCGCCCAATTCCGTGACCCTGCGCTTCCTGGCGGCCCCCACCGACGTCGGCCACAGCGGTTCGGTCGACGCCGGCACCGTGCTGGAGTGGGTGGACAAGGCGGCCTACGCGGCCGCCGTCGGCTGGGCAAAGTCCTATTGCGTAACGGCCTACGTGGGAAACATCCACTTCGCAGATCCGGTCAACAGCGGTGACATGGTGGAGGTCGAGGCCACGATCGTCTACACAGGGCGGTCCTCGATGCACATCCGCACCGTGGTGTCCTCGAGCGATCCCAAGGGCGGACCCGCCACCATGCGCAGTCAGTGCATCGTGATCTTCGTGGCCGTGGGCGCAGACGGCAAGCCCATACCGGTGCCGCAGTTTGAACCCGCGACGCCGGCAGAAATCGAGCAGCGGGACGACGCGCTGGCCCGGATCAAGGTCCGCGAAGAGATCGTCCAAGCCATGAGCGAGCAGGAATACACCGATGCCGGCACGGCCGAACGCGTGGTGCTGCGGTTCGTGGCGGCGCCCACGGACGTGAACTGGGGCGGCAAGGTCCACGGCGGAATCGTTATGAAGTGGATCGATGAGGCCGCGTACGTCTGCGCCTCCCGGTACTGCGGAAAGGACACCGTCGCCGTGTTCTCCGGCGGCGTGCGGTTCTACCGACCGTTGCTGATCGGCCACGTCGTGGAAGTGGAGGCCCGGCTGGTGTACACCGGCACGAAAGGCATGCACATCGCCGTGCACGTCCGTTCGGGAGACCCCAAGGGACGCGAGCTGAACCTCACCACGTACTGCCTGACGGTCATGGTGGCCCGCGACGAGACGGGCACATCGGTCCCGATCCCGCAGTGGGTTCCGGTCTCCGACGAAGACAAGCGGCTGCACGCCCATGCCCGCGAACTGCTGGAAATCCGCGGCCGGGCCCCCGGGAACCGGCTGCCCAACCATCTGCTCGCGGCAGGCGGCAGCTAGGTCCTGACCGGGCCGGCGGGCGGGGTTGGTCCGGGCGGGCTGACGGGCGGGCCGGGCCAGCCGGGCGGGCCGGCTAGAAGCCGCCGCCACCGCCGGCGTCGGCCGCCATGTTGGCAAACCGCGAGTAGTGGCCCTGGAAGGCCACAACAATGTCTTTCGTGGGGCCGTTACGGTGCTTGGCGATCAGGATGTCCGCCTCGCCGGCGCGCGGGGACTCTTTGTCGTAGACATCTTCACGGTGCAACAAGATCACCATGTCGGCATCCTGCTCGATGGAGCCGGATTCACGCAGATCCGAGACCATGGGCCGCTTGTCCTGGCGCTGCTCCGAGCCACGGTTCAGCTGCGACAGTGCAATCACGGGGACCTGGAGTTCCTTGGCCAGGAGCTTCAGCGCACGGGAGAACTCGGAGACTTCCTGCTGACGGGATTCCACCTTCTTGCCCGAGCTCATCAACTGCAGGTAGTCCAGGATCACGAGCTTGAGGTCATGCTGCTGTTTCAGGCGCCGGCACTTGGCCCGGATTTCCATAAGCGACATGTTGGGGCTGTCATCGATGAACAGCGGGGCATCGTTCATGCGGCCCATCGTGGTGGCGATCTTGGACCACTGCTCGTCTTTGATGGTGCCCTTGCGGAGGTCTTGAAGGCCGATCGTGGCCTCGGCGGACAGCAGGCGCATGGCGATCTCGTTGCGGCCCATTTCGAGGGAAAACATGACGGTGGCGAGGTTGTTCTTGATGGCGGCCGAGCGGGCGAAGTCCAACGCGAACGTGGATTTTCCGACGGCGGGGCGCGCGGCGATGACGATCATCTGGCCGGGATGCAGGCCGTGGGTCAGTTCATCGAGCTCGTAGAAGCCGGTGGGGACACCCACCATGCCCTCGCCGCGGTGTCCCGAGGCCTCGATCTCGTCCACCGTGGACTCCATGACGTCCTTGAGGACCACGTAGTCCTCGGCGGTACGGCGTTCGGCGACGGCGTAGACCTCGGCCTGGGCCTGGTTGACGAGGTCCTCCACCTCGCCGTCCTGCCCGTAGCCGAGCTGAACTATCTTGGTGCCGGCGTTGACAAGGCGGCGCAGCACCGCGCGTTCGCCCACGATTTCGGCGTAGTATCCGGCGTTGGCGGCGGTGGGGACCGTCTGGATGAGTTCGTGCAGGTAGGCGGGTCCACCGATCCTGTTGATTTCCCCGCGTTTGGTCAGCTCGTCCGAGACCGTCACGGCATCGGCAGGTTCACCGCGGCCGTAGAGGTCAATGATGGCCTCGTAGATGGTTTCGTGTGCCGGACGGTAGAAGTCCTGGCCGCGCAGGATCTCGACGACGTCGGCGATGGCGTCCTTGGAGAGCATCATGCCACCCAGGACTGACTGCTCCGCGGGAATGTCCTGCGGGGGCTTGCGGCTGCCCTCGGCTCCCCGCGTACCCTCGACTGAGTCCAGATGCGTAACTGACAAAACTGCCGTCCTTCATTGTGTGCCGCGGCGGATATCCTTTCGCCGCGGCGCGTAAGCGCTGTGCGGTGATGACCAGCTGCCCTGATGCCTAACTGCTGCGGTGCCCACCCGCTGTGGTGACGCCCAACTGCTGGGGTGCCCAGCGGCTGTTATGCCCAACTGCTGCGATTCCCAACTGCAGTGATTCCAAACTGCTGCGATTCCCAACTGCGGTGATTCCCAACAGCATTGCCTGGCGCCACCCAATTCGTATCAGTCAGCTCCGACAATTCGCGCCGGTCCTCCCTGCACGGTTCTCCACAGCACTGGTGCGGCCGTACGCCGCCGGGATCCCGGGGCGGGTTTCCTCAATGGGCACCGCCCGGCGACCGAAGGATTTCCGCTTCCAAAGCCCGATGTCCTGCAACGTTATCCCCCGATCGGGCAGGCACCAACCCGGACGGTGCGCCGCCCTGTGGATAACCTGTGCACTAGTGGCAGATGCTTGTGCACAGTCTGTGGGTAGAGCTGTGGATAGAAAAAAAGTTGAGTCCGTAATCCGTTCTTGACCTGCGGAAACATTGGATTCATCTTGTGGACACAAAACAATTTTCGCCAAGGTTCATCCACAGCCTGCACCTTGCGGCTGGGGATACGCCGCGGCATGGGAGGCCACATTCGCGGCCTAATACACGCATTTTGTGAGCGGACTCACGCCATCGGGGAGGATTGAGGTGGAGTTGACGCGGGCCGCGGCGCACTGTAGGCGGGGTGCAGAACATGCTGTGGATAACCGCAATCTGGCATAAGCTCTAACCATGGGCGATGTACTGATAGTCATGTTGCCTGCCCTCATTCTGGCGGCGGTGCTCTGGGCGGTCACCACGGCCCTGAAACCGCGGAATTTCGGCATCTCAGACGCCGAGCGCTACCAGCGGGAACTGGCAGTAAAGTCCCAGGCCCACTATGCCGCGCAAGTCGAGGCTGCCGTGGCCGCCCGAGCCCGGATTGAAGCGACCACGCGCCCAAGCCAGAACTCCCAGCAGCAGTCGCAACAAGAGGACCATGCCCGCTCAGCGCTGCTCTCCCGGAACGCCTCGGCCCCTGCAGGGACGCGGCACGGAGACCCCCTGCTCGCCGTCGGACACCTCAGTCCCCAGCTCCTCCAGGAGCTGCAGGCGCTGGCCCGCAGCGGCCATAAGATCAAGGCCACCCGGCTGCTTCGGCAGTCGACGCACTCAGACCTCAAGACCGCCAAGAATTATGTAGATCGGCTGTAGCACATGGAAGCACTGCTCATCCCCGTCCTGATCCTGGCGCTCGTCGCCGCTGGCGTGCTGCTGGCGGTCCGGGCATGGAGCCGCCGCGGCCAACGCTCCCGACCGGAGGCCATGCCACAGCCGGACCCCGACTCCGCGGAGCTCGCCCAGGCAGCGGCCGCCAAGCTCAACCAGGAGCAACACCGGCGGCTGTACGCACTGATCGCGCAGGGACAGGCCATGGCGGCCATCAAGGTGTACCTCGAAGCCACGGGAGAGGGCCTCCGGGCGTCCCGCGACGCTGTCGCGGCTCTAGCGGCCCACCCCCAGCCGTTCCGTGCCCCAGAGGCCGTCAAGGAGCCGGCCCCGGACGAGGACGAGGTGCCGCAGCGGTTTTCGTACCGCTACCGCGCGATCGCGAGCAAGGGCGACGTCACGCGCGAGGTGAGCAGCAACATGCTCAATGACGAGATCTACGGGAGAATCCGCACCCTGGCAAAGAGCGGCGACACCGAGGCAGCGGCGACCGCACTGACCCGCCACTCAGATATTTCCATGAAGCAGGCCAGAGAGTTTATCGCTCTGCTCGACGACTGATCACGGACAGCTCGAAGAGGCCCGGGTTGCCCGGCCTGTAGACGCTACCGCTGGCCGGAGATCCCGGCGAGCAGCTGCTCAAACGGCAGGGACTCCAGCATGGCCGGCTTCTGCTGCGACCCTGAGTCCTGGAGCAGGCGGACGAGCTCCCCTGCCGCCCGATCCACACGCACGGACAGCGGCGAGCCGCCGTCGTCGTTGTTTCCCCAATCCTGGGGACCGGCGAAGACCGCGGTGGCCGCGATCCGGGTCCGAAGGTAGGTGAACAGCGGCCGCATCGCGAAGTCCAGCACCATCTGGTGTCGGTCCGTGCCGGCGGTGGCACCGAGGAGAACCGCCTTGCCCTCCAGCGCCTTGGGATCGAGCACGTCGATGAAGGACTTGAATAACCCGCTGTAGGACGCGCTGAACACCGGGCTGACGGCGATGACGCCGTCGGATCCCTCGACGCCGGAGATCACGTCTGCCAGCCGCGGAGCTGCATAGCCGGTCACGAAGTTGTTGGCGATGTCCACGGCGAGGTCCCGCAGTTCCACGACCTCGATGTCCACGGCGTAGCCGGCCGCAGCAAGCTGCCGCTCGGCCGAAGCCGCCAGCTGATCCGCCAGCAGTCGGCTCGACGAGGGGACGCCGAGTCCGGCGGAGATAACGGTGATACGGCGGGTTTCCACGGAATGCTCCTAAGTTGAATCAAGGTCAGCAACGCTAATACATGCATTTGCATCTACCTACACAAGAGGCGGCCGCATGGATTTATTCCCGCCCCCGTTGCGCCATCATTCCTGGCCCCTAAGAGGGGGAATAACAACCACAGCTGATGGCGCAACGGCTCAGAGCATGACCCATCCCTCGATGCAGCTCGTGGAATCTCCGCCCACCCAGATGTCCTCACCGGCGGCCTCGACGTAGATCCGGCCGGCGCGACCCAAGGCGGTCCCCTGCGCCGCGACATAGGCCTCCGGAGCACGTCCGCTGCGGATCAGCCACTGGGCCGCGCCGGCATTGAAGCTGCCCGTGACGGGGTCTTCCGCGGCGGCGTCCCCCGGAACGAAGGTGCGCACCTCGAAGTCGACGGCGGATCCGGCCCGGTGCCGCCCGATGACGCCCACCTTGAGCCCGGCCATCGCCGCATAGTCCGGGCGGATGCCCAGCACCTGTTCCGCCGATTCCAGCAGCACACCGATCCAGTCCGGGCCGTTGACCAGCCACGACGCATCCAGCAGGGCTTCCCGGGGCAGCCCCAGGCCGGCGGCGATACGCCCCAGGTCTTCCTCCGCCACCGCTCCCGAGCGGGTCAGCGGCGGGGCCGCGAACGCGAGGCGTCCGGCGTCGCGCTTCACCCTCACCAGTCCGGCACCGCATTCCTGGACCACCACATCGTCCTGCTGCGGGATGCCGCCCGCCTCAAGCCAGGCGTGCGCCGAGCCCAGGGTGGGATGGCCGGCAAAGGGAAACTCTTCGCTTCCGGTAAAGATCCGCACCCGGTAGTCGGCGTCGGGGTGCGTGGGCGGCAGCAGAAACGCGGTCTCCGCAAGATTGGTCCAGTTGGCGAACTGCTGCATTGTCCCTGCCGCGAGCCCCTCGGCGTCGACGACGACGGCCAGCGGGTTTCCGCGGTACGGCTCGGCGGAGAAAACGTCGACCTGGTTGAAGGGACGAAGGCGGGGCGACGCGGCGGGATCAGGGTTCACCGCAGCAGGCTAGCATCAGCGCCCCCCAATAGGGGCCGTGAGTGACCCGCGTTGACGCTAAAGCAGAAGGCCCCCGCTGTCGGATCCTCAGAGGGATCCGACAGCGGGGG
>NZ_BAAAQB010000029.1:79020-265832 GCF_039531445.1 Arthrobacter humicola
GGAAACGTCGTCGTGCAGACGGACGTTTGCCTGGTAGGAACCGGTCGACTTGATGTGTGCCGGCAGTTCAACCTTGCGCTTGTCGATGCGGCCCAGGCCAGCGGCCTCAACAGCGTCGGCCACGTCGCCCTGCTTGACGGTGCCGAACAGGCGTCCGGTTGCGCCAGCCTTGACGACCAGCTTGACCGGCTTGGCGGAGAGTGCAGCGGCCTGCTTCTGAGCGTCTTCCAGGGAAGCGTGCTCGCGGGCAACGCGGGCAGCCTTGATGGACTCAACCTGCTTCTCGCCACCCTTGGACCAGGTCAGGGCGAAGTTGCGGGGCAGCAGGTAGTTACGTGCGTAACCGTCCTTGACCTCGACAACATCGCCAGCAGCACCGAGACCGGTTACTTCGTGGGTCAGAATGAGCTTTGCCATGTTAGTTAATCCCTTCCTTAGCCGCGGCCAGCGCCGGAGTAAGGCAGCAGAGCAACTTCGCGGGCGTTCTTGATTGCCTGGGCGATCTTGCGCTGTTCCTGCACCGTGACGCCAGTGACGCGACGGGCGCGGATCTTTCCGCGGTCGGAGATGAACTTGCGCAGCAATGCTACGTCCTTGTAGTCGATGACAGTGATGTCAGCGGCCTTCAAGGGGTTGGACTTTGGTTTGGGCTTACGGAGTTCAGCCTTAGCCATCGTGGAGCTCCTATTCGATGGAGCCCGTGGATATTGATCCACGGGATGGTGGTGATCCGGCGCAGTCTGCACCCGGCCGCCTTGCGGCGTCCCGGCGGCTTTCGTTGCCGGACCTTAAATGTTGTTTAGAAGGGAGGTTCGGAATCCGGGCCGTTGCCCCAGCCGCCGCCTGCATTGCTGACCCCGGGCGTGGCCCAGGGGTCTTCCTGCGCTGCGGGCTGGTTGCCGCCCCAGTTTCCACCGGCGTTGCCGCCCTGGTTTCCACCAGAGTTGCCACCGAAACCGCCGCTGTTGCCGCCGCCGAAGCCGCCCTGTCCACCCGGAGCGCCGGAGCGCTGGGTGCGGTTGACCTTGGCATTGGCGTAGCGCAGGCTCGGGCCGATTTCATCGACCTCGAGCTCGATAACGGTGCGCTTCTCGCCTTCTTTGGTTTCGTAGGAACGGCTCTTCAGCCGGCCGGAGACGATCACGCGCATGCCCTTGGTCAGGGATTCGGCGACGTTCTCGGCTGCTTCACGCCAGACCGACGCGCGGAGGAACAGGGTTTCCCCGTCCTTCCACTCATTGGACTGCCGATCGAAGGTACGGGGAGTAGAAGCGATGGTGAAATTCGCTACGGCCGAACCGGACGGTGTGAACCTGAGTTCGGGGTCACTGGTGAGATTACCGATGACCGTGATAGTGGTTTCGCCTGCCATCTACTGCCTCCTTGTGCGTTCCTGCGGGGATGAAGATTGAAGGTTGACCGCTGAATTACTCAGCAACAACTTTCTGCTCTTCAGGGCGGGTGATCTTGGTGCGCATGATGGTCTCGTTGAGACTCAGCTGGCGGTCAAGTTCCTTGGCGGTGGCCGGCTCAGCGGTGAAGTTCACCACGGCGTAGATACCTTCGGACTTCTTCTGGATTTCGTAAGCCAGGCGACGACGGCCCCAGATGTCAACCTTTTCGATGGTTCCACCATCGTTGGTGATGACGTTCAGGAACTTCTGAAGCGACGGCTCAACGGCACGCTCTTCGACCTCGGGGTCGATGATTACCATCAATTCGTAAGGACGCATATGTGAACCCACCTCCTTTGGGCTAAGCGGTTACGGCATTTCCGTAACAGGAGGTTCATTTGCGGTGCCGTGCGATGCCCGGCCACCGGAACGGAGGCAGGGCGCAGCACAGACTTCAATATCTTAGTGCATCGTGGCTTGTTTCGGCGATTCCGTGTCCCCACCGTACGGGTCCCGCGGCAGGCCCCGGAAGGGCGGGGGCGGCCATGTGGATAACTGCGGCGGCGAGGTGGTCGCCGTCGGCATGCCATGATCGGGGAATGAACACCGGATCCCGGCCCCGACGTAATGTCCGCATCAGGAGGAGCCGCCTGCGTTTCGCCGTCATGCTGCTGGCAGGGTTGCTTGCCGCAACGGCAGCCGGCCTGACCGGGCACTGGGTTCAGGCTCCCACCATTGGCTGGTGCGGCGCTGCCCTGACCTACATCGTCTGGATCTGGCTCGTCATCGGGCGCCTCGATCCCGCAGACACACGGTTGCACGCCACAACAGAAGACCCGTCTCGGAGCACGACGGACCTGCTTATCCTGGCCGCAAACATGGCCAGCCTGGCGGCGGCAGCGGCGGTCATCGTGGATTCCCACAACAACACTGACACCTTGTCCCGGATTGCCGGCGGCCTGCTCGCCGTGGTTTCGGTGGCACTGTCCTGGACGCTGGTCCAGACGCTCTTCACCCTCCGCTACGCGGAGTTGTACTACGGCACGGGCGCGAAGGCAGGCTCCCGGGTGGGCGGCATCGACTTCAACCAGAGCCGGCCGCCGCAGTACACCGACTTCGCTTATCTGGCCACGAGCCTCGGCATGACCTACCAGGTCTCGGACACCGCCCTGCAGAACCATGGCATCCGGGCCGAGGCGCTCAAGCACAGCCTGCTGTCCTACCTCTTTGGGACCATCATTCTGGCTACTACCATCAACCTCGTGGTCGGCGTCGCCGCGTAGGCCGGAGGGTGGGGGCGCCCTCGAGTTGTCCGCCGGGTCAGGCAATGCGGATAGTTCTTCTGTCTGGTCCGAGTACTTCCGAGCCCCACTACTCGTGTTTTGCAAACCCTGTACTCGATTATCCGAACTTCCTAGTCCCCGGGTAGAACACAAGCTACATTGTCATCAGCGCAGCCATTTGGTCAGGGCTTACGGTCCAGTCTGGAGCGTTATCCCGGACCATTGTTTTGCAAAAAGCGTTGGCGTGTCGAAGGTGAATTTGTCAGTTCGGGCTGCTTTCTCTTTTCCGAAAGAGGCTGGAACCCTGACTGAAAGGTCTCTTGGGGATGGAATCGGGGCACCTATGGTTTTGTTTGGCAGGGAAAAGGAAATCGTCCGTGTCATAGCGCTGATCCGGAGCCCCCGGGAATCCGCCCTGGCGGTCACGGGAGGCCGCGGAAGCGGCAAGTCTTCGCTGCTGGCGGAGATCCCGAATTTGCACGACTACAAGACGGTGCTCCTCCGCGCCAATCCGTCAGAGTCGACGTGGCCCTTTTCCGGTCTTACGGCCCTGCTCAACGGAATCGACGATCCCGCACTGGCGCCCCTCACCGACTACGTGGCCACCTCGCCGCGCGGAAACCTCGACGCCGCCGATATTTCAACGATGCTCCTCTCTGCGCTCCGGCAATGGTCCGCAGACCGGACGGTCGTCGTTGTTGACGACGCTGAGCAACTGGATCCTGCCAGTCAGATCGTTCTCGGCTTCGTGGCCCGTCGCCTCGCCGGCACAGGGCTCGTGCTCATCGTCAGCATGCGCGGCGAGACGCCGCACAGTCCGTTTGCCCGGATGGCAACGCTTCGCTTGGAGAATCTGAGCCATGGCGACACTGTGAGAATGCTCGAATCCATGTCGCCTGGACAGGTCGGCCAGGCAGCAATCCACGCTGTTGCCACGGCCACTCAAGGCAATCCCTTGGCAGCGATTGAGCTCTACAATGAGCTGACTAAGCGCCAAATCCAGGGGAAATACGCCCTCCCCATCCCCTTGTACTTGAATGGAAGCTTTGAGCCTGATCTGGCGGCATCGATTTCGGGGCTGTCGCCGCGTGCGAAGCGGGCGGTTGATCTCCTTTCCCTTTCTTATCGGAGCAGCGCCGATCTTCTGGAAGAAATGCACGGGGACCTGTCGGCCGGGGTGGATGAAATTGTCTCTGCCGGAATTGCCGTCCGAACCGGATCGTACGTCAGAATTCAGAACCAAATGCTACGTGCCCATATCTTCTCGGCTATGCAGCCGGCGGAAAGAACCGCACATCACCACGAGTTGGCTGCGGCCGCCGAAACCGCGGATCACCAGGCGTGGCCGTGGCATATGAGCTACACCCCGGCCATGCGCCGGGACACGTCCTTCAGCCTGCTCCGCCATGCCGTTGAGCTTGCGCGGGCGGAGGAGACGCAATCCGCGATCGAGTACATCGAGCGGGCCCTCGCCATCAACCCCTGGGAAGCGGAGACCGCTGCCAGACTGGGCACGGTCGCGGAGGTGTTGTTCAGCAGGGGAGAATTCGTCCACGCGAAACGCTACCTGGACTGGGCACAACGGATCACGAAGAACCGGGCCCTGACGCTGCGCCTCACCGGTCTCGATTTCCAGATGGAGCTGATGAAGGGCAATTCCATGCGGCCGAGCATGATGATTCGGTTGATCAAGGAATTCGGGCATCACGATCCGGGACTCTCCGCCTGCCTCCTGTCCATCGGCGCCCTGCACATGGCCGAACGCTGGCAGGTCCAGGACGCCGGGCAGCTGTTGGAGCATGCGGAGCAGTTCCTGGGTGACGCGTCCGGCGAAGCCGTGGCCGTGAACCAGCGCGCAAGGCTTCTGGCCGACGCCGTCAAGGGGAGCGTTGATCGGATCTCGCGAGCTGCCGACGGCGGCACCAACAGTTCCCCCGCGTCGCTGCTGCTCAAAGGCCGCGCCTTGACGTACGCCGAGAACTACGAAGGAGCCCGCGACCTCTTTTCCCTCGTCCGGAACTTGAGCGGGGCCAGCGACGCGAACTGGAGTGAGACTGCACGGTACTTCGCGGCGGACAACGAAATCCGCGCCGGGAACTTCCGTTCCGCCGTTGCACTGATAGACGAGATTGCCGGATCCCCAACAAGCCAGCAGTATCACCGCGGGATGCGCAACAACTTCCTCCTCTGGCGGGCCCATTCAGTCGGCGACACGGTGGAGGCTCAGGCTTGCCTCGCAGAGGCGCAAAAGTTTGTCAGCGCCGACGCACCTCCACGGACGGTAGCGCAATTGTTCGCGTGGCAGGGGCATTTTGCGCTGATGCGCGGCGAGCTTGAGGAGGCGGGAGCCCTGCTGTCCAGGGCTGCAGAAATTGGCATGGACTTCAGCAACCCCGCTCTTTTGCGCTGCGAGTCGGACCTGGTTGAAGTGCTGGTCAAATCAGGTCACCGTCGCGAGGCCGCCCGTGCCCTCACCAGGATGGAATACAGGTCAGCCGGCCTGAAATCCCGGTGGCTGCTGATGGCCGTGTCCCGCTCCCGCGCCCTGGTTGCGGAGGGCGAACGCTCCTTGGAGCTCTTCTCACAGGCCCTGGATTCGTGGCAAAAGGACGATTCCCTCTTCGAGCGGGCGCGGACACTTCTTTGCTATGCCGAGCGGCTGGAGACTTCCGGCAGGCCCAAGGACGCCAAGAACGCCCTACTGAGATCTAAGGCGCTTTTCGAAGAATCGGGCGCCGCGTCTTGGACACAACATGTGGACGCGATGTTGCTCGGCGACGGCGTGCGGAATGTCCCGGAGATCCAGAGCCCGGCCCTGCTGCTGCTCTCGGACCAGGAGCGCGAACTTGTTCAGCTCGTGGCCCGGGGCCGGCGCAACAAGGAAATCGCCGCATCGCTGTTCGTGTCCGTCAGGACGGTTGAGGTGCGCCTCACCGCGATTTATCGAAAGCTGGCGGTCCAGTCCCGTTCCCAGTTAACATGCCTCGTATCGGCCGGGGGAACCACGCCACCACCGGAGTTGGCCCGCGAGGCGTCCCCGCTGGCTGTTTAGCGGCCCCACTGCTACCCACGACTTCCGGGTTCTGCACTGAGCGGGCCGAGTCGCGCCCTCGGACAGGGCCGCCGCCCCGCCACGTTCGGGCGGACGACATCCGCAATCCCGCAGATCCCGCATACTTCCCCTGCTTTGACCACATGGAGCCGCCGTTTTCCGTTTTTTGCTGTCGTTCAGGGCTAGTTTTTTTCCTAGCGCACGGAGTGAACAGCTGAGACGGGTCGATGTGACCGGCCTCCGCCGGCAAGATCCGGAACGAATCGGCTTCGCGCCCACAGGTTGGGCGAGAAAGTAGGTGGGGGATGACAGTTTGGCCAGTGGCACGTCAGTTCAGGCAACCTGACAGGAATAGTCCGACCCCAGTCGCGGAGCGCCTCTTTATATGGAACGCGGCCGCGGCCGCCCCTCACAGGTTCAACCTTGCCGTCACCGGCTGGGTTGCCGGGTCCGTTGCTGCACAACGGACCCACGAACAAGAGCTGGCAGCTTCCGGACCTGACGGAACCCACGTTCGGAAGCTGCCAGCCGACCTCGCCCGCGGAGCTGCGCTGAAAGCTCAGCGTCCGCGCGCCGGCGTCCCGGGCAACGGGAGGGTGACCCGGTGAGCGAGCTGTTGTTGATCTCCGCCAGCGGCCTGGCACGTGAGGTTCTGGCCACGGTTCGCAGCAGCGGACGCTATGACGTCGTCGGCTTCCTTGATGACGACGAGGAATTGTCCGGAATCGAAGTGGACGGAGCCCCGGTCCTTGGAACCATCGATGACGCGGTCCGCTACACCCACGCTTTCCTTCTGGTCTGCGTGGATTCCAGCCGTCCCCGAAAGGCCGTCGTGGAACGCTTGAATGCGATGGGTATCGGCACCAACCGCTATGCCACCGTGATCGACACGACGGTCCGGATGCCTGAAGGCTGCCGGATCGGCCGGGGCAGCATCCTGCTGCAGAACGTGACGTTGACAGCCTCGGTCACCCTGGGCGCCCACGTGGTGGCCATGCCGGGAGTCACTTTCACGCACGACGACGTCGTGGACGACTACGCAACGTTTGCCGCCGGCACCTCCCTTGGCGGCGGCGTGAGGATTGGCCGGGCGGCTTACCTGGGAATAAATTCCAGCGTCCGGGAACGGACGTCGGTTGGAGCCTACGCCACAGTGGGGATGGGCGCCGCGGTACTCAGCAACGTGCCCGACGGCGAGACCTGGGTGGGTGTCCCGGCGCGCGAGATGGACCGTGAACCATTCGGATTCAGGGGCGGACAATGAGCGCGGGGATACCGGTGCGGGCGGACACTTCCGTACCCTTAGTGGACCTGGTGGCCCAGCAGGCCGACGTGAACGCGGAGGTCATGGAGGGACTCGCGGAGGTCTTCAGCAAAGCGGCCTTTATCGGTGGACCGGCCGTGGCACAGTTCGAGGCTGCATACGCCGAATTCCTGGGTGCCCGGCACTGCGTAGGCGTGGCCAATGGAACTGATGCGCTGGAACTGGCGTTGCGGGCGTCCGGTGTTGCGGCCGGCGACGAGGTCATCCTTCCGGCAAACACCTTTATCGCCACAGCGGAGGCGGCGAGTCGGATCGGTGCCGTCCCGGTACCAGTCGACGTCGATCCTGAATACTTGCTGATTAATCCTGAGGCCGTAGCAGCCGCTGTCACGCCGCGTACGCGGGCCATTGTACCGGTGCACCTTTTCGGTCAGACGGCCTTCGTTGAGCGGCTCATTCCTATTGCCTCGGCCTGCGGCGCCGTGATCATCGAAGACGCCGCGCAGTCGCAGGGCGCCACCCGGTTCGGCCGTTCAGCGGGAACGCTGGGGCTGGCGGCCGGAACCAGTTTTTACCCTGGCAAGAATTTGGGGGCGGCCGGCGACGCCGGTGCGGTCATGACCGACGACGCCGGGCTGGCGGCCCAGGTGCGGACGCTCAGCTCCCACGGGAGCTTGAGCAAGTACGTGCACGATGTCGTGGGGTTCAATTCGCGTCTGGACGCCGTCCAGGCAGTGGTGCTTCGCGCCAAACTCGTGAAGCTCCAGATGTGGAACCAGCGGCGGCGGGCTGCAGCTGAACGGTACAGCCGCATGCTCGCTGAAGTGCCGGGGGTGGAAACCCCCCGCGAGGCTCCCGGCAATGTGGATGTCTGGCACCTGTACGTCGTTCGTGTTCCTGACCGCGATGCCGTGCTCGCTGCCCTTCAGGCCGTTGGAATCCAGGCCGGGGTCCACTACCCGGTGCCCTTGCACCTCAGTGGCGCCTACGCCGTTCCGGGGGTGCGGGAAGGCTCGTTCCCTGTCGCGGAGCACGCCGCCGGCCGAATCATTTCGCTGCCGCTGTATCCACACATCACGGAGGCCCAGCAGGAACGCGTGGTTGGGGCCCTGATCGAGGCCAGGAAGTGGTCATGAAGCCCAGCATTGAAGCACCCGGGGCCACCAATGCCTTCGCGTGGAGTCTTCTCAATACAGCGCTCTCCCGGCTGGGAACTTTGGCGATCGGCATACTACTGGCCCGCCTGCTCGGGCCGGAGTCGTTCGGAACCTTTGCAATCGCCCTCGTGGCCCTGATGGCCATCCTCAGTTTCAATGAGCTCGGAGTTTCTCTGGCAATCGTCCGATGGCCGGGGGATCCGCGGGAAATTGCCCCGACGGTCAACACCATCTCCGTCGCTGGCAGCGCCGTCTTCTGCTGTGGTGCTTTCTTCGCAGCGCCGCTTTTCACCGCAGCGATGGGCGACCCGGAAGCGACTGACGTGATCCGGGTGCTCATCGCCAGTGTCTTCATCAATGGGATTGTTGCGTCACCGGCCGCGCTTCTCCAGCGGGGATTCCGGGAAAAGACCCGCCTGGGTATAGACCAGGTAAACGTTTGGATTGGAGCAATCCTCTCAGTCCTTCTGGCTGTAGCCGGAATGGGAGCGATGGCATTGGCCGTGGGCCGCGTTGCAGGCAGCCTCATCTCCGGAGCCGTGTTTCTTGCGGCCTCACCCCTCCCGTATCGGTTTGGGCTGGATCGTTCGCTGGTTGGACCCTTGCTTCGCTTCGGGATGCCGCTGGCCGGCACCAGCCTGATCTTTTTTGCGGTCAGCTACGCGGACCAATTGGCGGTAGGTACCATCCTTGGTTCCACCGCTCTGGGTTTTTACGCGTTGGCATTTAACCTTTCCAGCTGGCCTGTCAGCATCGTCGCCCAGCCACTTCGGCGGGTCGCCCCTGCTTCGTTTTCTGCCCTGCAGCATGACCGTGCCGCAATGAACGCAGCGCTAACCTCCATCATCGCCCTGCTGGGATCAGCAGCACTTCCTCCCGTCTTCTTCCTCGTGGGAAGCGCGGTCCCCATAGTGGCCTTCATTTACGGCCAGGCCTGGCTGCCTGCCGCTTCTGCACTGTCCTGGCTTGCCGTAGCAGCGATCTCTAAGGTGTTCTGCGATCTTGCGTATGACTTCCTCGTGGTATTGGGAAAGTCCGGGACGGTCCTGATGATCCAGGCCGCGAGCCTCCTGGTGCTGGTACCCGCGCTTGTCGCCGGGGCATCATGGTTTGGTTTGGCGGGGATCGCCGCGGCCCAGGCCTTCGTTGCCTGCAGCGTTGTATTGCCCCTGTACCTTTGGCAACTGCAGAAGAGCGGCATACGGCTGCACCCGATTGCCAGGAAGATGCTGCTCCCCCTTGTGGCTTCGGTTATTACGGGGTTGTTGGCGTGGACAGCGGCATCAATGATCCCGGACACGCTCCTGGCTCTCGTCGCCGGAGGCGTTGCCGCGCTCGTGGTTGCCGCGATTTTGGTTCGTAGGCAAGCAGATCAGTTCAGACTACTGCGAACCATTGGCCGCACCGCGCCTAAGGAGGTTCCGGCGTGAGGATTCTTGTTTACCCCCATGACCTGAATATGGGCGGAAGTCAGCTCAACGCAATAGAACTGGCAGCTGCGGTGCGCGCTCTGGGCCATGACGTGATCATGTTCGGCCAGCCCGGATCCCTGAACCTTAGAATCAAGGAGTTGGGACTGGAATTCATTGCCGCCCCGAAGCCGCACCACCAGCCATCCCGCACAATCGTACGTGCACTGGCCGACGTCATCCGCGACCGGAAGATCGACATAGTGCACGGCTATGAATGGCCACCCGCCCTTGAGTCCCGGCTCGCCGTCGACCGCAGCCCTGGAACAGCCGTGGTGTGCACTGTGATGTCCATGGCCGTTGCGCCGTTTATTCCCAAGACGATGCCCCTGCTGGTGGGGACGCGGGAAATCCTGGATGCGGAAGTCGCCTTCGGTCGTGCCAGCGTCGAGCTTCTGGAACCACCTGTCGACGTCAAGCTCAACAACCCTTTCCTGGAACTGCCGTTGGACGACTTCCGGCAGCGTTGGAACCTTAACCCTGACGCCTACACCGTGGTACTGGTCACCAGGCTTGCCCAACAGCTGAAGCTTGAAGGCATCCTTACCGCCATCAAGGCAGTTGGCGCCTTGGCCGGGGAACTGAAAATCCAACTGCTCCTGGTCGGTGACGGTCCAGAGAGGGACGCTGTGCGGGCCAAGGCTCAAGAAATCAACCAACTGAACGGCCCGGGAACAATTGTCCTGACCGGTCAGCTCGAAGATCCGCGGCCCGCGTACCTGTTGGCAGATGTGGCTTTGGGCATGGGCGGCTCTGCCCTGCGCGCCATGGCCTTCGCCAAGCCGCTGATCGTTCAAGGAGAAATGGGCTATTGGAATCTGGTCACCCCTGAAACACTCCCCGACTTCCTGGAGCAAGGCTGGTTCGGAGTCGGTCCCGGCAAATATGCAGGGGAAGCCCGTCTGGTGGAAATTCTTCGCCGGCTCCTGCCCGACGACAAGCAGCGGACGGCGCTCGGCGAATTAGGCCTTCGGACCGTTCAGGACAGATTTTCTCTCGACCGGGCCGCCCGGTTGCAGGAGCACTTTTACCGTGAGGCTCTGAGGGCTCCCCGGCGATCCAGCCCGGTGACGGACGCTCTGGCCGTACGGCTGCTGATCAAATACCAGGTGGCCGCCCACGCCAAACGGCTCTTTGGGCGGCTTGCTGCCGACGATTTCAACGCAAGGCCAGTCAGGGCGCGAACCGCTCCACGCGCAAAGGGATCCAAAACGAGTCCAGCGAGGATGCTGTGAAAATTCGAGACAGCAAAGCCGACAGGATCTTCGTCTACATCCCAGGGAATCGGTGGGACGACGTCGAGGGCACTGACCAACGCCTGGCCGCGGCGCTGGGGGAAAACATCCCTGTCTTGTGGGTGGACCCGCCGCTCGCCGTCCATCGCTCGTTCGATCGTGGTGCACGGCCACTGTTCGGAGGGATTGAACTTCAGGACGTTGCATCCGGTATCACGCGAGTGCGGTGGCTTTTTGTTCCCGGCGCCACAAGGGAACCCGTGGCCCCCCTCACGGCGGCTGCGCTTTCCATCGTCATCAAGAGTTGCCTGAAAGTAACAGGTGGCAGACCCGTCGCCGTCATGTGCACTTCGCCTGTCATGACCATTCCGGACGGAGTCTCCGGCACAAAGATTTTGTATGTCACGGACGATTGGATCTCGGGCGCGGATTTGATGGGGCTTTCCCCGAGGTTGGTCAAGAAGAACCTGGCCCGCAATCTGCAACGTGCCGACATCACTTTGGCAGTGTCACCGCATCTGGTCAACACCCTCAACCAGGAGTCGGGACTGCGAGTCGAAGCCGGACTCCTGCCCAATGGTTGTGTTCTCCCCGCGAAAGCTGCCAAAGGCAATCGAAGCCGAACGGCTGCACTTGTTGGAACGCTGAACGAACGCCTGGACATTGCGCTGCTCGAAAAGCTGGCTGAATCGGGTATATCGCTGCTCGTCATCGGACCCCGTACCGACAAGGACCCGGCGGTCGGTGCGCGGCTGGACCGCTTTCTTGCCTCTGACACAGTCCGCTGGCTCGGCAAACTGCCGGCAGCGTCCCTCCCGGGTTACCTGGCCACTGTCAGCGTAGGCCTGACACCCTACGTCGACAGTGAATTCAACCGAGCCAGCTTTCCCCTAAAGACCCTGGACTATCTGGCAGCAGGTTTGGCGGTAGTGGCCACGGATCTCCCCGCCGTGCGCTGGCTGGAATCCGAAGACGTGGCGGTGGCGAAGGACCACACCGAGTTTCTGAACCTGGTGCACCTGGCTACGGGCACGCCATCAGATCCGGCGATCGAAGACCGGCGCCGAAGTTTTGCCAGATCACATGCTTGGAGCGCCCGGTCGTCCGCCTTGCTGGCACTTCTGGGCGCACCCTCACCGGACCGTCAGATCAGCACATCAGCGAACACAACTGCCAGCAACCGCACCGCGGTCAGCTTAGCGAAGGAGTGACATGCGAACCGACGTGGACCACGTCATATTGACCCGTTTCAATCTTCCCTCCGAAGGCGCCGAAAGCACCGTCCGCGCCAAAGAAGGCTGGCTGCGCACGCGCGTTGAGCTCTTCGAACGCTATTGCCTGCCGTCAGTGGAAAACCAAACAGTACGTTCCTTTCACTGGGTGATCTACTTTGATCCGCAAAGTCCAGAGTGGCTGAAAGCCAGGATCCACGAGCTAGCCCTTGGGTCCATGTTCACACCGATTTACCGAGCCAGCGTCAATCAGGCGGAACTCGTGACGGATCTTCGCGCGGTTACCGGCTCGAAAGCGCCGCGCCTGCTCACCACGAACTTGGACAACGACGATGGTCTGGCCTCAGATTTCGTTGCCCGGCTTCAACGAGCCCCCGCCGGCGAGCAACGTACTGTCATCTATCTGGTACACGGACTCATCCGTTCCGGAACGGGGCTGTATCTCAGAACCGACAGGGCAAATGCATTTTGTTCTGTTCAAGAGGATTGGGATTCTGCACAGACGTGTTGGGCCAACTGGCACAACCTGCTTGGCCGGACCATGAATGTCATTGAAATCGGGGGGGATCCTGCCTGGCTTCAAGTGATCCACGGAACCAATGTCAGCAACCGGATCCGAGGAAGACGCACAACGGTTGACACCTTCGAACCGTTATTTGGCGCCCTGCTGAACGGTGCAGTAGACCCGGGGCGCGCGGCTCTCGTCCGCGACCTGCTGGTGGACCGGCCGGGTCGCTATGCCAGGGATCTGGGGCGTGGCGCGCTCAAACGAGCAGCCATGTCGGTGCTGGGAAAAGAGGGCATCGACCGGCTAAAGGCCGAGTGGGCATCCCGCCCGATGCAGCGGAACCAGATTTCCCGCTGAAAGCACAAATGTTTTGCACCGTGACCTCGTCGGATCACGTGAATGGAAGAGGGGAGCTGGGCAATGTTCTTGCACAATCTTGGTTGGGGACTCCTGAGACGGTGGTACTTCGTCCTGGTGGGTATCCTCATCACAGCAGCTGGAGGGCTGTTTGTGTGGACCGCCGTTCCCCCCTCATACCAAGCCACCTCGACAGCTGTCCTCCTGCCACCCTCTTCATTGGTCGGAGAGAAGGGAAACCCTTACCTCTTCATGGGTGGCCTAGATCAGGTAGTGTCTGTCCTGACTGTCAGGCTCAGGTCCGCCGAGGTCGCAGAACCGTTGATTCAAGGCCGTGGAGACCTGAGCTATTTGGTGGAGAAGGACCCCGCTTCCCCAGGGCCCATCATGCTTATAACAGCCACCGGTAACTCAGAGGCAAGCGCCATGGAACTACTGGGTGAGGTGGTACGGGTTATTCCCGCGAACCTCACCGTGATGCAGGACCAGCTTCGGATTCCGACCTTTTCCCGAGTTGAAGTCATGACGATCGTTCAGGACCATACCGCGGTCCTCCTCATTAAGGACCAGTTGCGCGTGCTCCTGGCCGCCGTTGCGGGCGGGCTCGCAGTCACCGTTTTGGTGACGGCGCTGTTGGATCGGGTCATGATATCTAGGAGAAAAAGGCGGGATGAACGGCGCAATCAATCGTCGAATCAGATACCAACACTTTTACAGGAACCGGAAGCTCCGCATCTCGAGGTACAGTCCTCCGCCGGCAGGCGAGCCGCGGGCCCAAGCAAGGGGAATGTGGGTAGTGCTATCGCCCGGGATCAGGAGTTTGATATTCCGACCGCGACATCGAACCCGTAGCCATGTCCAACGTTGGAACACCAGCTCTGGCCCGTCTGGCCGAGCTTCGCGGTGAGCTCGGCCGGATCCGGCCTGACGCCACAACGGTCCTGACGGCCTATGCGGTCCTGCTGTATGTGGTCCCGTCTGACCGGCGCATTGCGCCCCTGGGGGGCGCAGGATCACTGGCATCCCTCCTTGCCACCGCAGCCTTGCTCTGGTGGGGCTGGCACCAAATCAACGTCGCAACCCCCGTGCTGCGTCCCAAGATCCAATGGGTCCGCGTCGGCGCCTTCACGTTCTTCGGGGCCTGTGTGGCCAGCTACGCGGTGTCGGCGCTGACTCCGCTGACCGCCGCCGACGCAAGCGTCGCGGACCTGGGGCTGGTCCGCGTTGCGGCCTTGGTGGGGATCCTTCTTGTCGCAAATGACGGCATTACCACCGAAGCGCGTCTGCTGCTGCTGACGCGCCGCCTTTGCTGGTTGGGGGCCGCGTATGCCGGCCTCGGAATCGTGCAGTTCTTTACGGGAACAAGCTTCGTTGACACGATCCAGATCCCAGGGCTCACAGCATCCGTTGACGCGGGGATCAACGCGCGGAACGGCTTTCCGCGGGCCGTCTCGACAGCCCTCCACCCACTGGAGTATTCGGTGGTCCTGACCATGATCCTGCCGCTGGCCCTGGCTATGGCCATTCATGACAAGCAACGGCCAGCCATTCCCCGCTGGAGCCCCGTGGTGCTGATCACCATGGCCTCCGCCCTATCCGTTACACGATCGGCGCTCCTCGCCACGGCTGCCGTCTTTCTGGTGCTCCTTCCCTCCTGGCCCCGCGCTGCCCGCATAGCCATGATCGCCGCAGCTGCCTGCGGATCGCTGGCACTCTACCTGGTCGTGCCGGGGATGGCGAGCACCATCCTCGCCATGTTTACCGAACACGACACCAGCGTCACGTCCAGGACGGACAGCTACGGCACGGCACTGTCGTTCATTTCCATCAGTCCACTATTCGGGCGCGGTTTTGGAACCTTCACGCCGGCCTACCGAATCGTCGACAACCAATATCTGCTCAGCACCATTGAAATCGGCGTCGTGGGACTGGCATCTCTGCTGGCGTTGGTACTTGCAGCAATGATCATCCCCTTGAAGCGCCGGCGGTCATGGAACACTCAACCCATGCGGGGACTGGGACCGGCGCTGTTCGCGTCCATGCTTGCCGGCGGCATGATTCTTGCCTTTTTCGACGCTTTCGCCTTCTCGCAGGCCTGCGGCACGCTCTTCATGGTCATGGGACTGTGCGGCTGTTACTGCAACATACCCAGCAAGGGTTTTGAGACAATAGAGGAACGATAATGGGCACTTGGACCCGGTTGTTTTACCGCATCAGAGCCAACGCCAGCACCATCTTGCGCAGACGGCTCCTGGCACTCCTTGTCGTTCTCATGATGCTCCCAGTGACATTTGCCGCCAGGGGTGTGGAAGGAGTGTTTTACAGCCGCGCGGATGTACTCTTCCTGCCTCCGCCATCGCTTTTTGGCGGGAACCTCCTCCAAGCAGATCCAGCCCAGACGCTGTCGTTTGCCGCGATTATCGAACACCGAATCAATGCCGAGCAGCCCAGCACCGCTCCACGCAGCACATCGGCACCCCTGTACGGAACGGGCGCCCGAAACACCCATGCCGTGTACATTCCCAGCTCCGGCGGTCAGTGGCAATTGAGCTTCAGCCGGCCAGTGATCACCGTGGAAGTTGTTGCCGACTCCGCCGAAGCAGCCACCAAAATGCTCAATCAACTCGTGGGAAGAATTTCCGACCTGTCGTCGCAAACCCAAACGGACAACGGCATTCAGACAGCTGCCCAAATAAGTACCGAACTATCTCCCGGACTGCCTTACGTGACCCATGTTTCCGTGCGCAATGATCGGGCGGTCGTTGCCCTCGTCCTGCTGACTCTGGGGCTTGCCGTCGGCGTTCCGTTGGTCACGGAGCGCTTCACCACGAGCCGAAAGAAACCGGCTCTTCGCACCTAGGCACGGTTGAGTGTGACCTCGCAGGAGGGCGGTGCGCGGCCGCGGCGAGCAAAGCATCTGAGTCTGTTGGTGAGGCGCCGAATGCCGCTCTTCAATGCCCTGCCCATGCTCACCTGCGCAGGGCCAGGAAACCTGCGGCTTGTTGCCCGAGTGCGCGGCCGAACGGAACAGCCCCCAGGATCCTGCGGGGCGGCGCCTGCCGGGTCGGACTGGGCCGCCACGGAGTTCTCGGACAGTGGACCCCCTTAAAATCGGGGGACTACTGAAATGAGGAATGTGCAGAATGCCTGCATCACGTCGCCGGTTCAGCCAGGAGTTCAAGGACCAGCTGTGCGAGGAAGTCGTCTCGACGTCGAAAACGATCAAGTCCGTCGCCGACTCGTACGGGGTCGGTGCCGAGACGCTGCGTAACTGGCTGAAGAAGTACCGGCAGGAACACGACACAGCCGCCACCGAGGCTCCGCTGACGGGCTCGGAGCGGGCCCGGCTGAAGGAGCTGGAACGGGAGAACCAGGAGCTGCGTGCGGCGACCGCGTTCCTGAAAAAAGCCGCTGCATACTTCGCGCGGGATCCACGGTAGTGGCGAAGTATGAATTCATCGATTCCCAGACCCGGTCCCCGGACGCGCCGCCGTTGCTGAAGATGTGCCGCTGGCTCGGGGTGTCCCGGTCCGGGTTCTACCACTGGCGCTCCCGCCCCCTTTCGGCCACCGCGGCGCGCAGGGACGTGCTCACGGAGCGGGTGAAGCACTTCTTCGCCTCCTCCGGCGGCACGTACGGCTACCGGCGGATCCACGCGGACCTGGCCGCGGAGGGCACCGAATGCTCCCCGGAGCTGGTCCGCCAGATCATGCGTGCCAACAACCTGGTGCCGTGCCAGCCGCGCCCGTTCCGCACCACCACGGAAGCGGACGCTGAAGCCGCGGCGAAGATCCCTGACCTGGTCCGCCGGGACTTCACCGCGGACCGTCCCGGGGAGAAGTTCGTCGGCGACATCACCTACATCCACACCTGGCAGGGCTTCGTCTACCTGGCCACTGTCATCGACTGCTTTTCGAAGAAGGTCGTGGGCTGGGCCGTCGCCGACCACATGCGCGCCGAGCTGGTCGAATCCGCGCTCCGGAACGCCGCGGCATCCACGCTCATCCGCCCCGGCGCGATCTGGCACTCGGACCGGGGCAGCCAATACACCTCCGCATCCTTCCGGGCCCTCGTGGCGGGCCTGGGCATGCGTTCGTCGATGGGCCGCACAGGGGTGTGCCGGGACAATGCCGCAGCGGAGACGTTCTTCTCGGCGCTGAAGAACGAGCGCGTCCACCGCACGGTCTACGCCACCAAGGCCCAGGCCAAGCGGGATGTCATCCGCTACATCGAGGGCTTCTACAACAGCCGGCGCCGGCACTCCGCCCTGGACTACCGCTACCCCAACGAGGTCCACTACAGTTACCAGCAGCCGCCCGCGGCAGCGCACAGAAAACCACTAATCCGCTGTCCGAAATCTCCTAAGCGGCCCAGACCGCGAATTTAAGGACGCGTGAGCCAAGTCGGGCGGACTTACCATGCAGCCTTTAAGACCCCGTAGCCGCTTCTGCTATGACGCGGCTAATGCCGTCGCTGAAAATGCGGTTGTCTTTGCTTTGCTCCACCAACAGGCGGCCTGCCGCCCCCATCCTGTCGGCCCGCTCCGGATCGTTCCATAGCGAAACAATTGCCGCCCGCAATGCCTCCACGTCCCCCGCGGGAACCCAGAGCCCCTCGCGCCCTTCAGTAAACGCCCCCCGTTGCCCCTCCACATCAGAAACAATGACCGGCCGGCCCATTGACCAAGCCTCATTCATGCACGTGATGCCGTTGTCACTGTTCGTCGGTTTGAGAGGAACAATCACCAGGCGGCATTTAGCGTACATCGCCCGCAACTGAGAAGGCGGCATTGTGCCAAACGTTACATTTGCCGGAATACTTTCCCCGGCGTCGCATTCTCCGGATGAAGAGTTCCACCAGTCTTGCCGTGACGTATCCAGCGCGCCGGCAATATGACAGGGAATATCCAGTCCCTCCAAGGCCTTCACAAGAGTACGATAGTCACGCATCTCACCGCCGGCGGCACAAACCATGGAGCGTTCAGGAGTCTGACCGCGTCCGCTCCAGAATTCAGAATCGGTTGTCCACGGCAAGCCAATGAGCTTTTCTGCAGGAATGCCGAGTTCGAGTTCCGCAATCTCGCGCTGAGTTGCCGGGGGCAGGATTATCTTGGTTATTCTGCTATGCACCAGTTTGAGCAATCTGGCTTTCTTGGGCTCAGAAATTCTGGTGAAGAGGGCTACGATCGTCATGCGTCGGAATGTCACTTTGAGCAGCAGCGCCAGCACGAGCGCCACATTGGCAACGCTCCAAAAGAAGACAACGTCGTATTTTCGCCCAGTTCGGTATACCTCCAGGACCTGGACAACCCACATCGGCAATCGCTTATAGATCGATTGCCGCCACTTGGGCGGATTCGTCTGAAGGCGCTGGTCCAGATATTCCACTTCAGCGTCAATATCGTGCACCCAACTGCGCGGAATGGCCCCTTGACGTTCCAACTCGCGCAAGTCGTCGAGGTATGGCGGAAAGAATAGTGAGTTTGGCACGAGTAATACCCGCAATCTTTTGTCATCCATCAGATCTGTCCCCTCCGGCTACGCTTTTGGCCCCGCCTGCCGCCATCGAGTCCAGCGATACTCCATCACGTTGGGGTTCCTGGGTGACGATTCTCGGCCGCCTGGGGCCACGCGCCCGGAAACTCCTCAGCAGGTCCGGGCCCGGCAAGACTGGCACGGTCGGAAACGCCGTTGCGGCACTCTCCCCGGTCGATTTGTGCGGCTCTAACCGCGCCACTTCATCAAGCACTGCATTACCGCTGTCCGACAAGTCAAGGGCCCTGCCAAGGCCCCTGCTAAGAATTTCCCGGGCAAAGTACTCCTGGTGGTCGTCGACATGCTCACGGTTATGCGCCGACCGAACAGCTAGGACAGGAACGGCTCCGTTGTCCAACGCCTGCAGGACAGAACCCACACCGGCATGGCAAACAAAGGCGTCTGCCTCCCTTATGAGTTGCCCCATCTCCGACCAGGGCAATTCACGATGTGCCGCTCCGGGCAGGTCATGGCGTGACGTGGCTCCGAGCTGCCACGTCACTGAACAATCGTCGGGCAGCATTGCCTTCATCGCATCGACGGCGCGGTCGAATCGATACGGCTGGATGGTGCCCAGGCTAATCAGCACATTCCTGACGGGGGTGCCGTCGCCCCGGGACCGGACTTCCCAATTGTCCAGCACGGATCCTGCGTATTTCCACCGGTCATTCGCCCAGCGTTCATACTGGGTGTAGGTCCGCACGGCGGGAAACAAGCCAAGGATCCTGCCCGTGGTCGACGCCGCATGTGTTCTCGTCAAACTCTCCACATAAAGCGCTCGGACGCCCATTGCGGAAGCGAGCGGCAGGAAGGAGACGGCCACTGCGGCTCCGGTGCTCACCACGTAGTCGAATGACCCGCTTCGAAGAATTCTGTATGCGGTCAATAGCGTGCGCAATGTGCCCTGCGCATCCCGGGTTCCAACGGGGGAAATGAAGCGCACGTTGTGGCCAGCAAGCATGGACCGCGCCTGAGGGGTGTCAAAGGTGACCCACACGGATTCTGTATCTGGACCCGGATACAGGTCGGCAATCTTCTTCAGTTCGGCCAGGTGTCCACCGCTTGAAGATACCCATAAGACACGTTTGCCCGGCGCGATCAATCGGCCCAATGTGGCCGTCACGATCGTCCAGTCCCAAAACAGGCCAACGAAAACCGTTTGCGGGAGAAAAATTCTAATGCAGACTTCATTTTCGGCTCCATCAGTCGCGGCACAGCCACGCAGCGGCATGATCCGGGGGTCTGCACTCCCCCTGTTCCTGCCAGAGGCACCGGCTTCCCGGCACCCGCTGTCGCATTCAGTTAGTTGTTACAGGTGTCCCGCGGGTGGTGAGACGGTGAGTCTCTCCGCCATGCGACCCGGATCCATGAGGCCGCATGCCCGCGGAGCATCCGTATTTTTCAACCGTAGGCATGGCCGGCCGTATTCGCTAGGCATTCCTGGCGACTATGTGGCTATCCGCACCAACTTTGTGGTGCGGACCGGAGCCCGGACCTTTACGCCGCCGTGCGGAAGAACAGCTCGGTCACCGTGGCCAGCCGGTGCGGGTCCTCGACCCCGCACAGCTCGCGCGCCGAGTGCATCGAGAGCAGGGGCACCCCGACGTCGACCGTCCGGATCCCCAGCCGGGTGGCGGTCAGGGGGCCGATCGTGGAGCCGCACGGCATCACGTTGTTGGAGACGAATTCCTGGTACGGGATGCCGGCGTCGGTGCACAGCCGCGCCCAGAGGGCGGCCCCGGCGGCGTCGGTGGCATAGCGCTGGTTGGCGTTGATCTTCAGCAGGGGGCCGCCGTTCAGGACCGGCCGGTTGGCGGGGTCGTGCCGTTCCGGGTAGTTCGGGTGGACTGCATGGCCCGCGTCCGCGGAGACACAGAACGACCCCGCAAAGGCCTGCCGCCGCTGGCTCGCCGAAGCCCCGAGCCCGTCGGAGATCCGCACCAGAATGTCTTCAAGGACCGGTCCGCAGGCGCCGGAGCGTGATGCGGAGCCGATTTCCTCGTGGTCGAAGGCTGCCAGCACGGCGATCGGTGCACCCTCCGGCAGGGGCGTGCCGGCGTGGGCGATTAGCGCCGTGAGCCCGGCGTGCGTCGCGGAGAGGTTATCGAGCCGGCCGGAGGCGAAGAATTCGCGTTTCGCGCCGAACACCGCTGGGGCCTGGGTGTCCGCGATGACGACGTCGTACCCGCCGATCTGCGCCGGATCCACGTCCGCGTCCGTGACCCTCGCCGCGAGGAGGCCGAGCAGGTCCTCGCCGGCCGGATCGCCGAGCCCGAACACCGGATTCATGTGCTGCTGCTTGTCCAGGGCCAGGCCTTCGTTCACTGCCCGGTCCAGGTGGATGGCGAGCTGCGGGAAACGCAGCAGCGGCCCCGTGGCCGTGAGGTGCTGCGCGCCGTCGCGCATGACGAGCCTCCCTGCGAGCTGCAGTTCGCGGTCCAGCCAGGAGTTCAGGAGGGGGCCGCCGTAGACCTCGACGCCGGCCTGCAGCCAGCCGAACTTGCCCGTGGTGGGCTTGGGCTTGAGTTTGAACGACGGCGAATCCGTGTGGGCGCCGAGGATATTGAATCCCGTGGTCGGGCCGGCGGCCGGGGGCAGCACCCAGGCGATGAGGGCGCCGTCGCGCATCACGTAGAACTTGCCGGCCGTGGCGGCGGGTGCCGCCCAGGGCCGCAGCTCGTCGAGGCCGGTGAAGCCTGCCTCGTCCAGCCGGCGCGCGGCCTCGTGGACGGCGTGGAAGCTCGACGGCGACGCGCTGACGTAGGCGCCGAGGTCCTGGATGTGGTCTGCGGCAGAGCTCGGTGTTGGCATGGTTTCGAGTCTAGCCCGGCCCGGGACGGCTCAGACCGTGTGCAAATTGGCTATCACGCTTTATTTGCCGTCGCGGCGTGTGCAGATACGCTCGTCCTGCCATTTTTCGCAGGCATAGCCGTCCCGAAGCGTCGACTCCACCTTGGCCCAATAGGCGTTCCAGGTCGGATCTCCATCTTTTGGCCCCGCTGCCGGTGACAGGAGGATCACCTCCGCCCTCGGCAGGCACTCGGCCACACTGTTGAGGACCTCCGCAGTATCGAAGGCGTACTGCTGGAACCGGGGACAAGCCAATTTCCAGTCCCGCAGTCCATAGGCATGGCCGTCGTCGTCGTTCGCGCCAAGTCGCGCATAGGTTCCTGAGGGACCCACGGACAGGACGGCCCGGGCTTCCGCGGACACATCGTTCAGGGCGGCCAAGGAACGGGGACCGGAGATCAGTGCGGCTCCACCATACCGCAAGGGTGCGGTTGGCCCGGAGAGCGCCACTATCAGGCCCACGAGGGCTGCCATGTGGAGCTTGGACCTGACGTTGAAGCCAGACTGGAACCTTTGGACAGCACCGACCCCGACAAGGATCGCAGGAACGTAGAGGACCTGACCGTGATGGTCCCACATACCGGTAAACCCCAGTACCACCAGCGCCGCGACCAATGCAGTTGCCGCGCAGGCCCACAACATCAGGCTGCGTCGTTCCACGGGACGCGTGCCCCCGGCGAGGCGGTTCTCTGCAAACACCCAGACGATGGCCCCTGCGACGGCCGTCGCAACCACAACGGCATCAATCGATGCTACGAGCATCAAGTGCCCGACGAAGGAGCCCCACCGCTCGTCCACAAGGTCACCTTGCGAGTAAGAGACGTTTGCCAGCTGTGCCTGAAGGTAAGGGAACAATTCCCCCCGGGCGTACAACAAGCCCGCCAAGGCTGCCGCGCACAAGGCAAAGGCGGCGCTGCCTGGGACCAGAGCGCGCCATTCCTTGCGGAGGGTGATGACCGTGAGGATCAGCAGCAAAGCGATCGGCAGCATAACCAGCTTCAGACAGGCGAGAATTGCCAGCAGGAAGCCAGCTGCCGCAAACCGCCGTGAAACGGTGGCTGCCAAGACCAAGAGGACAAGCGCCGTCCCCGGCAAATGGGTGTACCCGGGCCGGTACAGCCCACCGGTCAGGATCAGGGGCGTCATCCCGAAAGCGGCAAACAGCGCCCCGGGAGCGTTACACCCCAGCTTCCGGGCCAGTACATAGACGGCAGTCCCGGCACTCACGATCCACGTGAGTTCCAGGAGGATATCCGCGTACGGTGAGATCGTCCTGCCCAAAGCGAGGCTGTAGTAGAACAGTGGATCCTTGTTGTCCCAAACGTCGCGGTACAGGGTGTCTCCGGCCAGGAGCCGCTCGGCCACCGAAACGAAGATGCCTCGGTCGCTGCTGGTACCCGGGATAATCCGCGGGAGCAGGGCCACCCAGATGACGAGCAGGGAAACAGGTACCCATTTTCCCAGTGACCGCACATACGCCCTAGTCCCTGTGCGAGTGTCCCGATCCTGCGCATTGCTTGCGGCTGCAAGTCCCTTGGCTCCCACATCCATGCATTTCCCGCCTTTTCTCCGGTCACCTGAGCAATCGTGGCAATAGCGTGTTCCGACCAGAGGGAAGAGCCAACTTCCGGCACTGTGCCCCCACTAACGAGCCGGGTAGAGCCTGTGCTGGGAGAATATGGCAATCAAAACGACAGGTCAACGGCTCAAGTGGATTCTCTAACGGGTGGTGGCTGGCCTGGTGTGCCTGGCCGTTTCACCTGGGTTGCCGCGGGCGGGGGAGGCCACCGGCACCTTATCCCGCATCCGGCCAGCGACTGGACATGTTCCCCCTTCAGCCTGAACTGGTCCCCGGAAGTTGGACTGGGATATTCATTTCCGACTTCCGGGGAGCAGTTCAGCGCCGGGGTTGGGCATGTCCCGGTGGTGCTGGGTCCCGCGCCGGAAACCTAGGCCTCGGTTCGGGCCCCTGCTGCCTCCAAGTCGGCATCCTTCGCCGCGTCCACGCCCGCAGCGCCCTCGACCTGCCCGGCAGGAGCGGCGGGAGCGGCAGAAGCAGCACCCGTTGCGGGGACGGTGGCCTTGGCGCCGTTCTTGCGGTAGCGGAAAACTCCGAGTCCCACGACGACGGCGGCGAGTGCCAGCGAGAGGACCAGCGATTCCCGCGTGGATTCCAGGATCACCATGCCGATCAGGAGCGCGACGATGCTGACGATGGCCGCCCAGGTCAGGTACGGGAAGAGCCACATCTTCAGCTGGAGGTCCTTGGCGGCGGCGCCCATGCGGCGGCGCAGGATCAGCTGGGAGACGGCGATCACGAGCCACACGAACAGTGCGATGGCGCCGGAGGTGTTAACCAGGAACAGGAAGACAGTGTCCGGGGCGATGTAGTTCAGGCCGACCGTGACGAAGCCGACCACCGTGGAGGCCAGCACGGCGGAGGAGGGCACGCCGGTCTTGGAGATCCGCATCCAGGACCGGGGGGCGTCCCCGCGCCGCGACAGCGAGAACAGCATGCGGCTGGCGGTGTAGAGGCCCGAGTTCAGGCAGGAAAGCACCGAGGTCAGCACCACGATGTCCATGATGGTGCCGGCTCCGGGGATCCCGAACAGTTCGATGACTGCAACGTAGGGGCTCTTGGCGACGGAGGCGGAGTTCCAGGGAAGCAGGGTGACCACGATCGCGATGGATCCGATGTAGAAGACGAGGATGCGCCAGACGGTGGATTTCACGGCCTTCTTGACGGCGTCGACCGGGTTCTCGGATTCGCCGGCGGCGATGGTGGCAATTTCCGCCCCGAAGAAGGAGAAGACGACGACGAGGATGCCGGCCAGGACGGCGCCGGGACCGTTGGGCATAAACCCGCCGTGACCGATCAAATTGTCCAGCCCGGGTGCCGGGACGCCCGGGATGAGGCCCAGGATCGCGGCGACACCGAAGAGCAGGAAGAGCACGATTGCCGCCACTTTGATGGACGCGAACCAGAATTCGAACTCGCCGTAAGACTTCACGGAGCCGAGGTTGGTTAGCGTCAGCAGCACCATCAGGGCAAGAGCCCAAACCCACTGGTCAATACCGGGTACCCAGCGGTGCATGATGGCCGCCCCCGCCGTGGCTTCGATGCCGAGGACAATGATCCAGAACCATGCGTAGAGCCAGCCGATGCTGAACCCTGCCCACCGGCCCAGGGCCTTGTCCGCGTAGGTCGAGAATGAGCCGGTTTCCGGGTTGGCCGCAGCCATTTCGCCGAGCATGCGCATGACGAGGATGACGACGAGTCCCGCCGCGGCGTAGGCCACCAGGATACCGGGGCCGGCCTGCTGGATCGCGGCGCCCGAACCGACAAACAGTCCGGCGCCGATCACGCCGGCGATGGCGATCATGGATAGATGCCTGGGTTTCAGTGATTTTGAGAGCTGCTGGTCAGCGTGCATGGAAGCGCCGTCCTTCGTGGGGGGTCCGGGCCCGTTTTTATGCCGGCAATGCATGGGTTCCATACTGTGCGGCGGGCCACAATGTCGTTTCACCCTAGACCGCCTCGCGCACTGCCCGTCTTGTGCAGTCCTACAAATGACGCGGGGTCAGACCGGGCCATGACCCAACAAAGAGGTGCAGCAAGCAACCAAAGTTGCCTCAAGGGCAATTTGGTAATGTGCCTGAAACCACTGCTTCAAAACTACCGGCCGGTAACCAGGTCGCCTGCCCCGCCAGCCGTCGGGCAGGCGCCCGTCCGACGGGGCGCCTCCGCCGGTCGTGCGCTTCGGCTAGCAGTCGCTAGTAATCCGCGTTGCTCGGCACCACGAGCCCGGTCTCATAGGCGTACACAACCGCCTGGACGCGGTCGCGGAGGTGCAGCTTGGTCAGGATCCGGCGCACGTGCGTCTTGACCGTGGCCTCGGACAGGAAGTACCTATGCGCAATTTCGGCGTTGGAGAGGCCCTCCGCCATCGCCCCCAGCATTTCGGTTTCGCGCGGGGTCAGGTCCTCCAGCAGGGGATCCCTCGCCGGACGCGCCGGGTTACCGGCCGGGCCGCCGCCGCCGTCCACCCCGGACGGGCCCGCCCCCGCCGGGTCGGCGCCGCCCCCGGCACCGCGGACATAGGTCTCCAGCAGCCGCTGCGTGACACGCGGAGCAACGACGGCGTCGCCGCTGGCCACAATCCGCACGGCACTGATCAGTTCGGCAGGGGCGACGTCCTTGAGCAGGAACGCCGAGGCCCCGGCCTGCAGCCCGGCAAAGGCGTATTCATCGAGGTCAAAGGTGGTCAGGATGATGATCTTGGCGCGGGACGCCGAGGCCGCAATGGCCCGGGTCGCCTCGATCCCGTCCAGCACCGGCATCCGGACGTCCATCAGGACGACGTCGGGCACGAGCTCCCGGGCTTGCCGGACCGCATCGGCGCCGTCGGACGCCTCGCCGACGATGCACAAGTCATCTTCGCCCTCGAGGATGAGACGGAACCCCATCCGAAGCAGCGGCTGGTCATCCACCAGCAGAACGCGTATGGCTTCTTTGTCGGCCACTGTTCCCCCTTGTTTGTGTTGCGGCTGTTGGTATTAGAGCTGTTGGTGTTGCGGCTGGTGGAGTTGCCGTGTCTTCATTGCAGTTCAGTTCCGCGTGCACCCGCCAGCCGCCGTTGCCGGTATGCCCTGCCTGCACCGTGCCTGCGTAGATCTTGGCCCGCTCCCGCATCCCGGCAATTCCCTGGCCGGTGCCTAGCGATTCCCGTGAATCGGCGTGCGCGCCGGCCCCCGGACCGCCGAATTCCACGGTTCCGCGGCCGTCGTCGGCCACGTCAATGGTCACGAGCAAACCGTTCCGGACGATGCCCACGTCCACGCGGCTCAGCGCACGCCCGTAGCGCAGCACATTGGTCAGCGACTCCTGCACGATCCTGTAGACGGTCAGCTGGAACGCTGCATCGCCGGGCAGCGCCGGACCGGTGTGCGTGTAATGCAGCGGCAGGCCTGCGGTCCGGAAGCCTTCAAGCAGTTTGGCGAGGCTGCCGCCGTCCACGAGCGGTTCCCGCGGAGCATGTCCCGCGCCGGAATCGTCGCGCAGCACACCGAGGACGCGCCGCATGTCGGCCAGCGCGGTCCGTCCCGTCCGGGAGAGTTCCTCCAGAACGCCGGCGGCGCGCTGCGGATCCTTCTTGACCACGACGGCGGCGCCGTCCGACAGGCTGATCATGACGGTCAGCGAGTGCGCCACGACGTCGTGCATTTCGCGTGCGATCCGGTTGCGTTCGGTGACCGAGCCGAGCTGCTGGGCGCGGGCCGCCCAGGCGGCTATCTCGTGCTCGTGCTCGCGCCGTTGCCGCACCGAGATCCCGATCCCCGTGGCGATCACGTTGGAAAGGGTGATGCTGATGGCGGCCGCGATGCTCGTGATCAGCTGGAAGTTCTCCGGCGTGCTGACGGCCATGTCCGGGAGCCGCCCATCCAGCGGGCCAACCGCGAGCATGAAGTACAGGAGCACGAGCGGGGCCGTCGTCACGGCGAGGGCCGCCAGGGCGAAACGCCGGTTGCGGACCACCGCCACCGCGTACAGCGCAAACCAGAGCCCGGCGGAGACATTGGAACCCCACGGATGCAGGAACGTGACGGCCAGTTCCAGTGCCCCCACGGCCGCCGTTACCTGCACCGGGCGGGAGCGCCGGAAAAGCAGGACCGGAGCGGCCGCCGCGAGCAGCACGGTGACCTGCCATTCGCCGTGAATGAGTGACTCGACCGCCGTGGGCGTGACCAGGAGCAGGTAGCAGAGCACCACCAGGACATCCATGACCCGCGGACGGGCCAACAGGTAGCGGCGGAGCCAACCGCGCCGGCGTGCGGTGATTTCGGCGAAGGACGCGTCGGCCGGAGCGGTTGACGCGTCCTTCACGGGCACAGCATCGATCATGCTCTGAGCCTAGACTGCGGGATCTGCAGGCCTAGACATCCCGCCTCTTGAGCATGACGCCGGCGAGGATCACGGGAACAACAACCCAGGCGCCCAGGACCAGGCCGGCCTGCCAGGCTTCCAGGGTGTCCGGGACGTGGTCCAAAGCCGTGAGCGGATCCACCGTGTTGCCCGGCAGGTACTTGCGGGCCTCCACGAAGAAGTCCCCCGGAATGAGCTGGAAGGCGATGGGTGCCACGAAGAACAGGCCCACCAGGCTCATGATGCCGCCCGCCGAGTTGCGGATCAGGGTTCCCAGGGCCAGGCCGATCGCCGCGACGGCTGCCACGTAGATGCTGTTGACGATGAGCATCTTGACCGACTGCGAGCTGCCCAGGTCAAGGCCAAGGCCGTAGTTGTCCAGGATCGGCACCGAGACGAAACCGGCGGCCAAGGTGGACGCGGCCGTGACCACGAAGGACGTCAGCACCACCACCACGAGCTTGGCCGCGAACGCCGGGATGCGCTTGGGCACGGCCGCGAACGTGGACCGGGCCATGCCGGTGGTGAATTCCGAGCTCATCAGCAGCACGCCGAGGGAGCCGAGGATGAGCTGGGCGAAGGCGATGCCGGAGGTGGGGACGCCGACGGCGAGGTCCCCTCCCTGCGCCGCGATCCTGGCGGCCGCCTGCGGGTCCCGCGCCGCGGCCTCGGAGAACTGCCCCGTTCCCCAGGCGGAGAGTGCCCCAAACCCCACCATCACCACAATCGTGGACCCGAGCAGGATCAGGGTGGAGAGCAGGGTGCGGAACTTGATGAATTCGGAGTTGAGGACCCGCGGGAAGCTGGGTCCGGGCCCGGTACTGGTGCCGTCTCCGGACCGTTGGGGGCCGGCGTCGGCACCGCGGGGCGAGGGCGTGGATTCAACGGTAGTGGAACTCATGGCTTACTTGCCTCCGGCTTCGGCGGGATCGGCGCCCGTGGTGATCAGCGAGTGGTATTCGACCTCATCCTTGGTCAGTTCCATGTAGGCCTCCTCGAGGCTGGCCTGGAGCGGCGTGAGTTCGTAGATCATGACCTGGTGTTCCAGCGCGGCGGTGGCGATCTGCCGGGGGTCCAGCCCCTTGACTTCCAGGAGCTCGCGTTCTTGGACCTCCACCGAGACGCCGGTTCCGGCCAGCAGCTGCATGAGCCGGTCCGGCTGGTCGGTCCGGACCCGCGTGCGGCCCTGGCCTTTGCCGGTGATGATCTCCTGGATCGGGGCGTCGGCGATGATCCTCCCGCGGCCGATCACGATCAGGTGGTCCGCCGTGACGGCCATTTCACTCATGAGGTGGCTGGAGAGGAAGACCGTGCGCCCCTCGGAGGCCAGGTACTTCACCAGGTTGCGGACCCACACCACCCCCTCCGGGTCGAGACCGTTGACGGGCTCGTCGAGGATGACGGTCTGCGGGTCGCCCAGGAGGGCCGCGGCGATGCCCAGCCGCTGGCCCATGCCGAGCGAGAAGCCGCCGACCTTTTTCCTGGCCACTTCGGCCAGTCCGGTCATCTCGATCACGTCGTGGACGCGCTTCTTGGGGATGCTGTGCGTCGCGGCCATGGCCAGCAGGTGGTTGTAGGCGGAGCGGCTCGTGTGGACGGCTTTGGCGTCCAGCAGCGCGCCGACGTCCCGCAGCGGGGCGGCGTGCTTGGTGAGCGGCGATCCGTTGACGGTCACGGAGCCCGACGTCGGCCGGTCCAGTCCCATGATCATGCGCATGGTGGTGGATTTTCCGGCCCCGTTCGGGCCCAGGAAGCCGGTGACCCGGCCGGCTTCGACGGTGAAGTTGACGCCGGCGACGGCGGTCTTGTCGCCGTAAACCTTGGTCAGGCCTCGTGCTTCGATCATGGAAGCGTTCCTTTGCGTAGCGGGCTGTTGTCCGGGGCGCCGCAGTCACGGGCCCGTCTGCACACCACGCTACCGACGCCGGGGGCGAATTTCGCCGGTCTCAGGGATGATTCAGGGGCGAATCAGGGTAGTCCGGGAGGATGACAGGCCGTCCGCGGGCAGGGGCGGCACGAGCGTGATTCAGTCGAGCGGCGAATAGTACGTCAGCGCGCCGCGGCGGACCGCGAACTCCACGCTCCGCACGCCGGGCATGACCTCACCGTCAACGGCCAGGACCATGGGCCCGTCCCCTGGTTCCACCGTGATCCGGTCTGTTTCGGTGAGGTGGGTGATCCCGGAGGTGGCCACGGTGCCGGTCAGCACGGCCCAGAGCAGCCGCAGCCGGGCGAACGGCTCGTCGGCGGTGATCATCCGCAGGTCCAGGACTCCGTCGGCCAGCACGGGGCGCACCAGCGGCGCGTGGTCGCGGGGGTAGTAGCGGCCGCGGCCGATGTAGAGGATCCACAGCCGGTGCCGCACCCCGTTGACGATCAGCGTGGTGGGGGTGCCGGCCGCGAAGGTCCGGAACATGGCCACCACACCGGCGAGGGGTTTGCCGAGTGCCGGCTGGAGCTGTTCGCGCCGGCGGACCAGGTTCGGGTAGAGGCCGATGCTGGCGGTGTTGAGCATGCTCAGTTCGAGGTGCTCGGGGCTGTCGGGGAGCCCTCGCTCAACGCTCACGTGGCCGACGTCGGCCACGGCCGCCTCGCCGCGCGATGCCGCCCGGACGGCCGCCTCCAAGGTGGGTGTCCCGGCGTCGCGGGCGAAGTGATTGAGCGTTCCGCCGGGAAGCACCAGGAGCGGGAGCGAATGTTCGACAGCGGTGGCCGCCGCGGTACCGACGGTTCCGTCACCGCCCCAGACGCCGAGGGCCACAATCCCCGGGCGGGTCCCGACGCCGGCTATTTCCGCCGCGATGTCCTCGCCCTGGCCGATTTCCTGTATATACGCTTTGGGGAATATTTTCTGGAGGGCGTCTGCGGTCTCGTCGGCATAGGAGCCGCCGAGGGCGTTAATCGCGATGCCGAGGCCCTGACCCTCCGGAAGGTCCGGAGCCCGGAGGGCGCTGCGGCGGGTCTCCGGGAACGGCGGCCGGACAGGCCACCATTTCCGCGTCACCATGGCCGCCCCGGCGCCGATCGCGGAGCCGAACAGCACGTCCGAGGGCCAGTGGGCCCCCGTGTGGACCCGCGAGTAGGCCACCCCGGCCGCGACAGGCGCCAGCGCCGCTCCGAGTCCCGGCCGGACCATGCCGACGCCCAGCGCGAAGGCAACCGCGGAGGCGGAGTGGCCCGACGGCATCGACGAACTCGTGGGCTGGGGGTTGACGAAGCGGAAGACCGGCAGGTGTTCGGGCAGGGGGCGCCTCCGGGGCAGGAGCGTCTTGAACACCACGTTGGTGACGGCCGACGCGACGCCTTGCGCAATGAGCCCGTGCACGGCTGCCCGCCGCGTCTTTCCGGGCACGAGGGCCAGGACTCCGGCGATGCCGAACCAGAGCTTGCCTTTGTTGGCGGCTGCGGACAAGCCGCGGAAAAACTCATCGTGGCCACCGCCCGGCAGCTTGGACACGGCGCGCACAAGTTTGCGGTCGAGGGTCGACAGGCGGCCGGGAGCTTTCCTCAGCATGGTTCGCATCTGACCACCATACTGCCGGAGCCGGAGCGCCGCAGGCAGGGCCCCGCGGCAGGCTATCAGCCTCGCAGGGCTCCCTACTTGGCGGGCAGCGGCTTCGCGGCGCCGGCGAGCAGCAGGGCCACGAGAATGGGAATCCCGATCGCCAGCAGTGCGGTCCTGATCCCCGTCGCATCGCCCAGGAAGCCCAGCAGGGGCGGCCCGGCGAGGAACGCGATGTAGCCCAGCGTGGACACCACGGACACCCGTGCGGCCGCCTTCCGGGGGTCATCCGCCGCGGCCGACATCCCGATCGGAAACGCAAGGGCAGCCCCCACGCCCCAGAGCACGGCACCGGCGGCGGCCAGCCAGATGGTGCCGGCGAACACGAAGAGGCAGAGGCCCGCAGCCGCTGCGGCCATGCTGGCGCGGAGTACGGCCACACGGCCGTAGGCGTCGATCGCGCGGCCGCCGAAGAAACGCATGGCCGTCATGGCGAGCACGAAGGCGGCGAACATGAGCGCGCCCGTGGACTGTTCAGCGCCGAGACCGTCGACCGCAGCCTTGGCAATCCAGTCGTTGCCGGCGCCTTCGGTCAGGGTGGCGCCCAGGACGACGACGCCGATCAGGAGCGTGCGGCCGTCCCGCCACGCGGAGACGGCCTTGCCACGGCCCGTTTCTCCGGCGGCGGACCCGGCGTCGGCCTGATGGGGCAGGAAGTAGCGCGGGGCCACGGTGGTCAGGACGGCGACGATCGCGGCGACGACCAGCAGGTGCTCCGGAAGCCCGACCCCCAGGGTGGACAGTCCGGCACCGATGAGGGCTCCGACGAACGCGCCGCCGCTGTAGGCGGCGTGGAACTGCGGCATGATGGTGCGCCCAAGCCGGTGTTCGACGTCGGCGCCTTCGATGTTCTGCGAAACATCCCACAACCCGACGCCGATCCCGAAGAGGAACAGGGAAGCGGCAGTCCCCGGCACGGAGGCCGCCATCAGGGAAAGCGCCACGCCGACGCCGGCCGCCGCGGCAAACAGCCCTGCACTGCGGACCGTATTGGCGGTGCCGATCCGGCCCACGACGAATCCGGCCGTGGGCAGGGCGATCAGCGAGCCGACCGCCAGGCACAGCAGCAGTGTTCCCATCTGCCCCGAGGTAATGTGCAGGATTTCCGTCACCGCGGGGATGCGGGCGGCCCAACTGGCGAAGACCAGTCCGTTGATCCCGAAGACCAGGAACGTGGCCCCGGCGGCGGCCTTCAGTTGCGGCTCGGTTGCGGTGCTGGTCATACGATCACTGCTTCCACTGAGTGTTGCGCGAGGTGGGCATGTTCTTCCGGACTGAGCCGCCGGTCCGTCACGATGGCATCCACGGCATCCAGGGATGCCACGAGGGCGACGGCGCTGGCATCCCACTTGGATCCTGCGCAGGCGACGATCACCCTGCCGGCGGATTCGAGGCCGGCGCGCTTCACGGCGGCGTCGTCAAGATCGTGAGCCAACAGCCCGTCCTTGAGGTTCAGGGCGCAGGGAGTGACCACGGCGGTGTCGAAGCGCAGCGAGCGGATGTTCGATTCCGTCATCGGTCCGCGGAAGGACATCTCGCCGGGGATGAGGCTGCCGCCGGGCATCAGGAGCTCGGGACGCCGACCCGCGGGCGCATCCTCAGGGGACAGTATGCTGACGGCCCGCAGCGACATGGGCATGATGGTCATGTCGCGCTGGCGCAGCTGGCGGGCGATCTCGGTCGCCGTGGTGCCACTGTCCAGCCAGATGTGGCCCCGGTCCTGGAGCATGGCCGCCACGCCGGCGGCAATCCGGACCTTGACGGCGTGGTCCTCCAGCTCGCGCTGGCCGTAGGCAGGGTTTTCTCCCCGCAGCACCAGGCTTCGGGCGCCGCCGTGCACCCTGCGGAGGACGCCATGGAGCGCCAGCACGTCGAGATCGCGCCGGATGGTGGCCCCGGACGCGCCGCAGGCGGTCATCAGTTCGTCCACGGTCATCTGGTCCCGATGCCTCAGCAGCTCGCCGATCAGGCGATGCCGCTCATCAGTATTCATGAAGAAATGATAGCAGTCGGTGATCATTTGATCATCGAATGCGCAACTGCGATCACACCGTATGGGACGGGAGGGCAGCTATGTCCCTACGGCAACGTGGGGAAGTGCAGGACGCGAGGGAGGGTCTACCTTAGCGGGCGCGCTCGACGCGCTTTTCGTCCCAGACCGGCTCGGCCGATTCATAGACCTTGCCGTCCGAGCCGAAGACCAGGAAGCGGTCGAAGGTGCGGGCGAACCAACGGTCGTGGGTGACCGCCAGGACGGTGCCCTCGAAGTGGTCGATCGCCCGTTCCAGGGCCTCGGCCGAATGCAGGTCCAGGTTGTCCGTCGGCTCGTCGAGCAGCAGCAGCGTGGCGCCGGAGAGCTGGAGGAGCAGGATCTGGAAGCGGGCCTGCTGGCCGCCGGAGAGCGACTCGTACTTCTGCTCGGACTGCCCGGCGAGGCCGTAGCCGTCCAGGGCGCCGGCGGCGGCTTCGCGGCCGAGCCCGGAGCGGTGCTCGTCGCCGCGATGCAGGATCTCCAGCAGGGTTTTGCCCAACAGATCGGGCCGGACGTGGGTCTGGGCGAAGAAGCCGGGCCGGATCCGGGCGCCGAGTTTCACGGTGCCCTCGTGCGGAACCTCCGCAATCTCGACGTCGGACACCGGCAGGTGCTCCCGTTCGGGGTCGGTGCCGCCGGTGGCCAGCAGGCGCAGGAAGTGGCTCTTGCCCGAACCGTTGGACCCGAGGACGCCCACGCGGTCACCGAACCAGATCTCCGTCGAGAAGGGCTTCATGAGGCCGGTCAGCTCAAGCTTTTCGGCCACGATGGCGCGCTTGGCGGTGCGCCCGCCCTTGAGCCGCATCTGCACGTTTTGCTCGATCGGCAGGGCCTCGGGCGGGCCGGCCTCGAGGAACTTCGCCAGGCGGGTCTGCGCGGCGTGGTACCGGTTGGCCATGTCTGAGCGGAATGCCGCCTTGTTCTTGTACATGTTGACGAGTTCCTTGAGCTTCACGTGCTCCTCATCCCAGCGCTTGCGCAGCTCCTCAAAGCGTGCGTTCCGGTCCGCGCGGGCGTCCACGTAGGAGCCGAAGCCGCCGCCGTGGATCCACGCGCCGGCACCGTTGATACCCGGTTCCAGCGTGACGATGCGTCCCGCGGCGTTGTTGAGCAGTTCACGGTCGTGGCTGATGAAGAACACGGTCTTCTTCGAGTCATTCAGCTTCGCTTCGAGCCAGCGCTTACCCGGGACATCGAGGTAGTTGTCGGGTTCGTCGAGGAGCAGCAGTTCATCGGGGCCGGCAAAAAGAGCCTCGAGCACCAGCCGCTTCTGCTCGCCTCCGGAGAGGCTCGACGCCGGGCGGTGCTGCGCGCGGTCAAACGGCAGGCCGAGGGCCGCCATGCACACCTCGTCCCAGACGGTCTCGACGTCGTAGCCGCCGGCATCTCCCCAGTCCACGATCGCCTGGGCATAGTTCATCTGCGTGGGCTCGTCGTCGTGCTCCAACATGGCCAATTCTGCCTCGTCCACGGCGCGCGCGGCAGCCGCCAGCGCCGGCGGGGCGGCTGACACCAGGAGGTCCCGGACCGTGGAGTCGTCGCGGACTTGGCCCACGAACTGGCGCATGATGCCCATGTTCCCGGAGCGGCCAATCACGCCTTCGTCCGGGACGAGGTCACCGGAAATGATCCGGAACAGCGTGGTCTTACCAGTTCCGTTCGGCCCGATCAGCGCGGTCTTGGTGCCGTCCGGGACCTTGAAGGTCACCCCGTTGAGCAGCTGGGTGCCATCGGAGAGGAAGTAATCGATGCCGGAAACGTCAATATGAGCCACGCATTCAATCTTCCCACGGCCGCGCGGGACTCCCGGCGGACGCCCCCGCAGGACGTGAGGGAGCGGCCGGGTCAGCTGGCCCGGGTGAGGAACTCCTTGAGCAGCGGACCCGACGTGGTGGCCCCGAGGCCGCCGTCCTCCACGAAGACGGCGACGGCCAGATCACCGTGCACGGCGACGATCCAGGCGTGGGTCTTGGGCGGGGTGTCATTGCCGAACTCGGCCGTTCCGGTCTTTGCTCCGACGGGCTCGCCCGGGACGGACGCCAGGAACCCGGCGTGCCCGCTGGTCACGACGGCGCGCATCATGTCAGCCAGTGACGCCGCCTCCGCCGCAGTAATCGGCGCCCCGGCGGCCGTGGCCGGTGCCGCCGCAGCGGATGTCGTCGCGTCACCGGACGGCGGCGCTGCCGGCGCCGTGCCGGAGGCTCCGGTGCCGGCCGTGGGCGTGCTCCCGGCGCCCGGGGAAGTGACGCCCGCATTTGGATTCAGCACCAGCTGGGCCGCCACCGGGGCACCCTTGGCCACGGAGCCGGCCATGATGGCGGCGGCCAGCGGGGACAGGAGCACCTTGCCCTGGCCGATCATGGACGCGGCGTGCTCGGTGCCGGCGGCTTCACCGGGGACTGAGCCAAGGAACGCGGCCGACCCCAGCGCGGGCGCCTCGACGGCCACGCCGAGGGAGGTCGCCGCTGATTCGAGCTGCGCCTGACTCACGGAGTCCCGGGCGTTGATGAAGGCGGTGTTGCAGGAGTGCGCGAAGGCATCGCGCAGCGTCACGGAACCCAGGGAGGACGCGGGGTACCCCTCGGCGTTCTTGAAGGTGCGGCCGTCCACCGTGAGGGTGGGCGGGCAGTCCACCTTGGAGTCCGGGGTCATTCCGTTGCGGAACATGGCCAGGGAATCAACCATCTTGAAGATCGAGCCGGGGGCGTACTGGCCCAGCATTGCCGTGTCATAGCCGTTGCTGCCCGGGCCGGAAGCCGCTGCCAGGACGGCGCCGCTGGAAGGCCGAAGCGCCACGATGGCCGACGCCGGACCGACGTTGCCGAGGACGTCCTCCGCGAGCTGCTGTAACTTCGGGTCCAGGGTGGTTTTCAGCGCGGTTCCGGGCTTCATCCCGGTCCGGAAGAGCACCCGCCGCGGATCCGGGGAGGTCGCCTGGATTTCCGCGGCGGTAAGGCCGGCTTTCTGCGCGCGGATCACGATGCCGTCGGTTCCCCGCAGCTGCGCGTCATACTGCTGTTGCAGGCCTCCGTTTCCGGTGGTGTCGCCGGGCTTGAGTGCGCCGCCGGACTTTTCGATCTGCTCCGCGTTGGCCTCGGAGACGGTACCCAGCAGGGCCCGTGCAAACGTCCGGGTGGGGGCCAGCGGCAAGGTGTCCGGGATGGTTCGGGCGCCCGGGATGGCCGAGATTTGCTCGTCGGTGACGGTCCGGGCGCCGTCTTCGCGCAGGGTGATGGCCGGGACGAATGCCTCAGGACCTGTCGCGGCGACCTGCTGGGCGTAGGCGGCCGGGTCGACGCCGACGAGTTGGGCAAGGTTCGTGGCGGAGTCAGCGGGGTCCGCGCCGCCGAGTGCGGGTTTGTCGATGCCAATGTTGACCACGGGCCGGTACGTGACCAGCGGGACGTCGCCGGCGCCCAGAATGTCGGCCCGCTGCGGCGTCTGGGTGGCGCGGGTGACGACCTCCCCGTCAGCGAGGTCCGGGACAAGGATGGCCGGTTTCCATACGGTGAGCCATTTGTCGCCGGACTTCTTTAGCTGCGCGGAAACGGTATATTTCCATTCCTCCGCCCCGACCTTCCAGATGTAGTTGAGCGGAAATGTGGCCGTGTCCGCGTCGAATACAAGATCTCCGGCCTGCACGGCCGGTTTGTCCGGATCAAGTCCCTTGAAAATTTCCTTGAGCTGGTCATTTGCGGCGCCCGAGTCCTTGCCCTCAAAGGCGACGGATCCGACGTCGAGCGCGGATACTGCGGTGGCCAGCTGCTTGGCAGCATCTTGCGCGCCGGCCCGGCCGTCGCCGCAGGCGGCCAGCGAGCCGCTAAGAACAAGGCCCACAAGGGCCAGTGCAAGTTTTGGTGAGTTCCCCATGGCGACATTATGCCCCGGGCCACGGACAACGCCCTTGTCACACGAGGCAGTCACACAACGCGATCGCACCGCAGGACCGCCCAACTTCCCCGCATGACGCCGGCTAGGGCCTCCGGATGATGCGCCGCTGCGTGGCCACGGCGATTGCGGCGGTGCGGTTGTCCACGCCGAGCTTGCCGTAGATGTGGACCAGGTGGGTCTTGACCGTTGCCTCGGAGATGAAGAGCTGCTTCGCGATCGCCCGGTTTCCCATGCCCGTGGCCAGCAGTTCCAGCAACTGGATCTCGCGGGCGGACAGGGCCGGCTCCGGGTTCCGGATCCGGCCCATCAGCCGGGCGGCGACCTCGGGGGCCAGCGCCGTTCCGCCCGCGGCGGCGGACAGTACCGCCTGGCGGATCTGCTCGGGCGGGGCATCCTTGAGCATGTAGCCGCTGGCGCCGGCCTCGACGGCGGCGAGGATGTCGGCATCGGAGTCGTAGGTGGTAAGGATGAGCACCGGCGGCGCGGGCTGGCCGGTTTCTCCGGCCTTGATCCTGCCGGTGGCGGTGACCCCGTCCATGCCCGTGCCCATCTGCAGGTCCATGAGCACCACGTCCGCGGGCTCGCCCGAGGTGTGGAGCCTGGCCAGTCCGGCCAGGGCGGCGCCGCCGTCTGCTGCCTCGGCCACGACGGTGATGCCGTCCAGATCACCGAGCATGGCCCGCAGCCCGGCACGGACCACGGGGTGGTCGTCCACGAGGAACACGCGGATGTTGTTCACTGCCATCGCTCCTTGACGTGCGCGGGCCCGGCGGCGGAACGGTTGGCTTCGCCCAGGGGGAGCCGGATGGCCACCACGGTTCCCTCTCCCGGGGCGGATTCGATGTCCAACCGGCCGTGCAGGGCCGCCACGCGCTCCCGCAGCGACGTCAATCCATAGCCGGAACCGTCCGGGCGGGCGGTCAGCGCCGCGGGATCGAACCCGGTGCCGTCGTCGTAGATGTCCATGGCCACGTCCGATCCCAGGAAGGACAGGGTGACGACGGCGGTACTCGCCTTCGCATGAACCCCGACATTGGCCAGGCTCGCTTGTGCGGCGCGGAGCAGGGCGGTCTGCAGCGCTGCGGGAAGGTCCACAGGCGCACCCTCGACGTCGAGGCGGCAGGACAGGCCCGCGCCGCGGGCGGCGGCTTCCGCTTCAGTCTTTTCACACAGCCGAAGGAGACTGGCCACGAGGGAACCGTCCTCAAGATCGGGGGATTGGAGGGCCCGGACGAAGTTGCGGGCCTCTGCAAGGTTGGCGGCGGCCGTGTCCTGGACTATACGGAGCCTTTCCCGGGCCACGGCGGGTTCGCCGTCGTCCAGCGCCTTCTCGGCCGCGCGCCCCATCAGCACGATGCTCGACAGGCCCTGGGCGAGGGTGTCATGGATTTCGCGGGCGAGCCGGCCGCGCTCGGCGAGGGTGCCGGCATCGTGCTGGGTCCGGGCAAGTTCGGCGCGCGTGCGGCGGAGCTCCTCCGCCGCCTGCCGCTGGTTATCCGCCTCCAGAAACAGCGCCCGGTAGGCCAGGCCCGTGACCACAGCGAAGGCTGCGCCGAACGCCGGCCCGAGCACCATGGGCAGCTGCAGCGCCATGCCGGCCGGCTCCGCACCGTCCTGCTCCGAAGGTGCGATACCGCCGTTGTGGAACCAGAGCGCCGCAATGACCAGAAGGGTGCTTAGGGCGATCGCCGGCAGCGCCAGCCGCCGCCGGAGCACGTGCAGCTGCAGGAAGAACAGCGGAAAAGCCAGCCAGACGAAGTCGGCGCTGGTCCAGATCAGCAGGAGCCACAGGAGGCTGACACCGCCCAGCCACCAGCCGGAATAGGGCCTCGGATCGAACCGGGCACGCCCGGCGGCATGCCGCTTCTCCAGGATGGTACCCACGAGATAGAAAGCGGCGAGCAACAGGGCCAGCAGCAGGGTGATCCAGCCCGGGCCCGTAATTCCGCCGGCCACCAGCCGGACCAGCGCCACCAGGAGCAGCACAGCGAAACCGACGTGAAGGCTCACCCGCAGAACGCGCAGAATGACGGCCGCCCCGGTGGACTCGGTCTGACCGCTGTGACGTGTGCCGTCGTGGACCGTGTTGCCGGCGTCGCCCTCCATGCTTCCAGCCTAGTGCCGGGCGGGCGGGCCGCCTGCGGAAATCGGCGCGGCGACGGCGGAATCAACCATTTGGTTGATCGCAGAGCCGTCCTCACGGTGCGGCCGGTCCAGCCGGGCGGCCGATGTCCGGGAGCCGGGCGAAGGGAAGGCTGGAAGAAACGCCTCCTTCCTCACGAAAAAGGACAACCATGTATCTCGCCATCCGCGATATCCGCTTCGCCAAGGGGCGGTTTGCCCTCATGGGGGCGGTCGTCGCCCTCATCACGCTCCTGCTCGTCATGCTCTCCGGGCTCACCGCCGGACTCGGCAACCAGTCGACGTCGGCCCTCGCCGCCCTCCCGGCCGACCAGCTGGTCTTCGGCGCCCCGGCCGGGAGCGCGCCCAAGGCCTCGTTCACCGAATCCGAAGTCACGCGCGCCCAACAGGCCGAGTGGGCGGCACGCGACGGCGTCGCCCGCGCCGACGCCGTGGGAATCAGCCAAAGCCGATTCCAGGCGCTGGGCGCAGGAGGCGTACCGGCACGCACAGCCAGTGTCGCGGTCTTCGGCACCGAGCCGGGCAGCGGCCTGGCGCCCGCCGAACTGACGGAGGGAAGTGTCGCCGTCGGAGCCGTCCTGGCGCAGGAACTGGACCTCAGCGTCGGCAGCCGCGCCTCGGTGGGCGGCACCGAGCTCGTCGTGACGGCCGTCGTTCCGGAGCAGTGGTATTCGCACACCGGCGTCGTCTGGACCACGTTGGCCGACTGGCAGAACCTCGCCCACGTCCCCGACCGGGGCGCCGCAACGGTGCTCGCCGTGACGTTTGGCCCAGGAAACTCCGCCGCCGGCGCCGGCGTGGATCTTGACGCCGCCAACGCGGCGGCGGGAACCGTCAGCACCACCGTGGACGGATCCTTCCAGGCCCTCGGCTCCTACAAGAGCGAGAACGGCTCGCTCCTGCTCATGCAGGCGTTCCTGTACGGCATCTCTGCCCTCGTGATTGTCGCCTTCCTGACGGTCTGGACGGTCCAGCGCACCCGGGATATCGCCGTCCTGAAAGCGCTGGGAGGGTCCGCCCGCTACATCCTCCGGGATGCCATGGCCCAGGCGGCCCTGGTGCTGCTGGCCGGCGCCGCGGCGGGAGGCCTGGCCGGGATGGCCGGCGGGGTCCTCGCATCCCGGGCCGCCCCGTTCCTCCTCACGCCGTGGACAACGCTGCTGCCGATCGCCGGAATCGTGCTCCTGGGCCTGGCCGGGGCTGCCCTCGCCGTCCGCAGCGTTGCACGTGTGGATCCGCTCATCGCCCTCGGCGGCAACTGACCTGCCCACGCCCGGGCCCGTTATATTCCCAGAAAGGCATATCTGATGCATTCCACCCTGAACAACCCTGTCCGGAACAATACCGCCCTGAACCTTGTCAACGTCACACTGGAGTATCCTGACGGAGACGGCACCCTCAAGGCCCTGGATGATGTGAGCCTCAAGGTTCACGCGGGGGAGTTTGTCTCCTTGATTGGCCCGTCGGGGTCCGGCAAGTCGTCCCTGCTGGCCGTCGCCGCCACCCTGGTCCGGCCCTCCGCCGGCCTGGTGGTGATCGACGGACAGGATGCGGGCGGGCTCTCCGACGCCGGACGGACGGCACTGCGCCGGGACAAGATCGGCATCATCTTCCAGCAGCCCAATCTCCTGCCCTCCCTCACCGCGGTGGAACAACTGGTGATCACCCAGCGCCTCCGCGGCGGGGCCGCCCGCGCGGGGGCCGACCGCGCCGCGGGACTCCTGGAACGCGTCGGTCTCGGACAGGCCCTCGCGAAGCGGCCCCACCAGCTATCCGGCGGGCAGCGCCAGCGCGTAAACATTGCCCGGGCGCTCATGGGAAGCCCTGCGGTGTTGCTCGTAGACGAGCCGACGGCGGCCCTGGACCACGACCGCAGCGAGGCGATTGTCAGGCTGCTGCGGGAGGTTACGGACGAGTTCGGCGTGGCGACCGTCATGGTCACCCACGACACCGACTTCGTGCCGTTCACGGATGCCGTGGCAAGCATGCGCGACGGACGGCTTTCGGCCCCGCGCCCGGCCGCGGCCGTGGAAGACACGGCGACGAGTGGGGACGACGCCGCGGCCGTGGAGGTGCCGCACTTGGGATAGCGCCTCGTGTGGGCCGGGTTAACCGGGTTGGGGCTAGGGGACCCGGTGGCCGAGGTCCGGGACGCCTAGCCCGAACATGTCCTTCAGCGCATGGCTCGCCGCGTGGAAGCCGGGCATCCCGGTGACCCCGGGGCCCGGCGGGGTGGAAGACGAGCACAGGTACAGGCCGGGCAGCGGTGTCCGCCAGGGAACGCGGCTGAGCACGGGCCGGCGCAACATGCCGCGAAGGTCCATGCGGCCGGCACTGAAGTCCCCGCCGACGTAGTTCTCGTCATACGCTGCCAGCCCGGCGGCGGTCGTCACCTTGAACTGAATAACCAAGTCGCGGAATCCGGGCGCGAAGCGCTCCAGCTGCGCCATCACAGCCTCGCTCATGTCCACCGTGGAGCCCGACGGAACGTGGCAATAGGTCCAGAGGATGTGCCGGCCAGCCGGAGCGCGGCCGGCATCGAAGCGTGAGGGCTGGGAGACCAGCACGTACGGCCGGTCCGGATGCCGGCCGGACGCAACCTGGTTCTCCGCGTCGGCAGTCTCCGCCCGGGTGCCCCCCACATGGACCGTCCCGGCATCGGCAAGGCCGCCAGCCGCCCACGGAACCGGCCCGGAGAGAATGAAGTCCACCTTGCAGGCCGCGTTCCCGAAGCGGAAGGCCTTCAGGGCACGCCGGTAGCCCGCCGGGAACATGTCCCCGGCCAGGCCCAGCAGCGCGGGGGGCGCCACATCCAGCAGGGTGGCCCGGGCCGGGGGCAGCTCGGCGAGCGAACTGATCCGCTGCCCGGTCTCGATAACTCCGCCGTGGGCTTCGATGTCGGCGGTCAGCGCCCGGGCAATCGCGGCCGATCCGCCGTGCGGAACGGGCCAGCCGCCGACGTGCCCCAGGGCACCCAGCATCAGGCCGGCGCCGGCGGCGGTCACCGAGGGCAGCGGTGCCACGGCGTGCGCGGCGGCGCCGCTGAGCAGGGCCGGGGCCAGGTCCTCCCGGAACCTCGCATTCCACAGCCGCGACCCCTGTTCGAGCGTCCGGAAGCCGAATGCGGCGGCTGCCGCGGGGTGCCGCGGAATCCGCAGCAGCTGGTTCAGGGTCAGATCGGCCACTCCCTCCACCCCGCGCACGAGCGGGGCCATGAGGCGGCGGTAGGCGGCGCCGTCGCGGCCGAGTTCAGTAGCCGTGCGCTCCAGGGAGCGGTATGCCAGCGCCGCGCGGCCGCCGTCGAGCGGGGACCCGTAGGAGACGTCCGGGACCGCGAGGGTCACCCGCCGGGACAGCTCGAACCGGCGGAAGAACGGCGAGGCCAGGACCATCGGATGCACGGCCGAACAGACGTCATGGAAGTGGCCCGGTTCCATGAGTTCGGCGGTGCGCAGTCCGCCGCCGGGGGTGGGCGCGGCCTCGAACACCCGGACCTTGAGCCCGGCCCGCGCCATGGTCACCGCCGCTGCCAGCCCGTTAGGGCCGGCACCGACGACGGCGACGTCAGTCACCTGTTGCAGCCTTCTGCCACGGCAGCAGGGACGCCGCGGGTCGGCGGAGATCCAGCCGCAGCCAGTCCGGGGCGCCGTTGAAGGGGCCGCCGTGGGGATCATCCACGCGAAGCCGCCGGACGACATCCGAGGACGGATCCCAGATGTCCCAAGCGACACGAACCATCAGGTAGCCGGTGGCAAGCATGTGGGCAACCACCGCCAGGACGTAGTACGGCATATCGATGTTGTGCTGGGTGGAGCCGCCGCTGGTGGCCTGCCCGAGGTACATCCAGATGGCGCCCCAGTGCAGTGCTTCGATGGCCTGCCAGATCAGGAAGTCCCGCCAGCGGGGCCGTGCGAGGGCGATCAGCGGGATCAGCCACAAAACGAACTGGGGCGAGTAGACCTTATTCGTAAGGATGAAGGCCGCCACGATCAGGAATGCCAGTTGCGCGATCCGCGGCCGCCGCGGTGCTGTCAGGGCGAGTACCGCGATCAGGACGCAGGCCACGAGGAACAGGTCCAATGCGAGGGAGTTGATGGCTTCGGCCTGAAGCTGGTTCCAGCCCAGGCGGCCGGCCACCAGGTTGAAGGCAAACCACGGTGAGCTGTAGCCGGCCGGACGCTCCTGCGTGAATTGGTAGAAGTATTTCCAGCCGTCCGGATTCGCGGCGGCCACGGGAACGTTGACCACCAGCCAGGCTGCGATCGCGGCACCGGCAGTGATCATGAGCGCCCGGATGCGCCCGGTCCGCAGTGCAAGCAGCAGGACGGCGCCGAGAATCAACACCGGGTAGAGCTTGGTGGCCGTGCCCAGGCCGATGAAGACTCCGGCGAGGATCAGCTTGTTGCGGGAAAAGAAATACATGCCAAGGGCCAGCAGGCACACTGCCCACATGTCCCAGTTGATGACGCCCGCCAGGACTATGCCGGGGGCCAGGGCAACCATCGCCGCGTCCCAGGACCGCCGCCGGTTCGTCCGTGCCGTGGCCAGGACCGTGATGATCCAGACGGCGGCGATCAGGGTGGCGTTGACGTCGAAGTACCCCAGGACCCTCGGGTTCCCCGTACCGGCGCCGGGCACCAGGAGCGCCGTGGCGCCTGCGATGAGTCCCATCAGCACGGGGTACTCAAAGAGAGCCCCCTGGGTGATGAACGGGAAAGCGCCGTCGCCAAGGCCCCGATTGCGGAACAGCTCCGGAAAATCCGAGTAGCACGTGGCGTAGAACTGTCCGGGGGTTTCCCAGCCGTTGGTGCGGCAGTAGTTCTTGAGGACAATGCCGGTCATGGCGGCGATGACGGTGAGGATCACGAGCACGCGGTCCACCGTGAAGAATCCGGGCGAAACGATCCCGGGCGCCGAGCGGTGCCCCAACGGGCCGCCTACCAGTTCCGTGAAGTTTCGGAGAAAAGGGTCGCTGCGGCTCGGGATGACCAATCGGACCCGTTTGCGGTGTTCCGGCGCCTTTGTCTCCTGCATGACCTTGAGCTTACCGGGGGCCGTTGCCGCTCGCCGCGCTCCGGCCCGGCCGGCACGTCGGTTCACTGCCAGAGCCGCGCCGGAGGCGCCCGCGGAGGGGCTTAAATGAGGGAGCCCGTGCGTCGCCGCACGGGCTCCCCGGGGTTCGGTTCCGATGTCAGCCATCAGCTCCTCCTTCGCTGCAGACAGTCCTGCCGGTCCGTGATTTCATCCCGGCGATTTCATCCCTGTACGGGACCGCGGCGGAAGCGTCCGGTCTTCATCGGGGGGTCAGCGGAAGAGGCCGGCCTGGTGAATGGCGAGGAAGACGTCGTCGCGCTTCTGGTCAAGGAGTTGCCCGTTGAAGCGTGTTGACTCCTTGCGGGTCGGCTTCCTGGTCAGAAACAGGGCCTTGTAGAGCTTGGTCATCATGGTGGTCACCTCCTCTCGAGGCTTGATCGGTGCGGCCGCGCGGCGGGTGCGGCGGACTGGGGCGGTGGTTGCTGTGGTCACGGAGACCCTTCGGTCGGGGAACCGCCGGCCGGCCGGGGCGCCACGGAAATGGCCGGGCCAAACGGACGGGCGGCAGTTATTGGGCACAACAAATAAAGCCATATGTGCATTGAATTCGAATAGCACCGTCCGGACACAACAATTAAGCGTGAAATTCCGGAGCTTTAATTTGAGTCGGAATTCCCCGGGTGCGGAGAGATATTCGATGGAGAATGGCCCTGGACGCGGTGGTGCCGCAACCCCAACAAGAAGCTGGGTTCCGAACTATGGGGGCGCTGCGCAACCGCGTGGTTCCGCCTGTTCAGGCTGAGGTCAAAAGGCTTCCCCTCAGGGAAGCCCGCTGCCGCCGTCCCCAGGCTGCGTTACCTGGGAGGGATGGGCGGTTAGGAGACGGTCAGTCCAAAATTTGGGCGCGGTACAGCGAACGAGGCCGGGGTGGCGGTGGTGGAGTACATCCATCCGCTAGTCAAAGTAATCATCATTTTCCCAACCTCCTTTTCTGTCCTGCCGTGGCTCCGGCTGACTGGCCGGGCGACGTGCGCCGTGACCCTGGCAAGTCGCTCTGGGGTCATGAATAAAAATACACTACGAATACGGCAGTTGCCTACCGAATTCATAAAGTTTTTTGAAGTTTATTTTGTTAAGTGAATTTAGAGGCCCCAGCGCACGATTGCCGGCGTCTTCTTATCCCATCCCAGCGTGCACACTTTGGCGGTCCCCAACACGAAATGCCGTCCCTCGTGGGGGTCCAGTCCGAGCCAGCGGGCGGTCAGGATTCGGGAGAAGTGTCCGTGCGCGACGATCAGCACGTTATCCAGGCCCGATTCCAGCACGCGGGCCACGATCTTGTCCGCGCGGGCGGCGACGTCGTCGAGCGCCTCTCCGTTGGGGACGCCGTGCGTCCAGATCAGGTAGTCGGGGTTGTCCTTGCGGATGAGGTCCGAGCTGATGCCCTCGTAGTCGCCGTAGTCCCATTCGACCGCCAGCGGCTCCAGCTGGGCGTCGGGGTAGCCGGCGAGTTCGGCGGTCCGGCGCGCCCGGCGCAGCGGCGAGGTAAGCACGAGGTCAAAGTCGACAGTCTCGAGCACCCTGCGCGCCTCCACGGCCTGCTGCTCGCCTTCCACCGTGAGGGGCATGTCGGTGAGCCCGGTGTACTGACCGCTTTTGGACCACTCGGTTTCCCCGTGCCGCAGGATCCACAGTTGGGGGCGGGGGCCGTTGGAAGGTGCAATCACTTAGGACTCCTCGGTGGTGGAAGGTTCGGCGCCGGCGGGCGCCGCCTCGGGCTGGGCCGCCCACCATTCCCGCAAGCGGGATTCGGCGACGGCGGGATCGAGCGGACCGTGCTCCATGCGTTCTTCCAGCAGGAATTTGTAGGCGCGTCCCACGACCGGGCCGGGCCTGAGCCCGAGCAGGGCCATGATCTGGCCGCCGTCCAGGTCCGGGCGGACGGCGTCGAGGGATTCCTGTTCCCGCAGCGCCGCAATCCTGTCCTCGAGGTCGTCGTAGGCGAAGGACAGCCGGTCCGCCTTGCGCTGGTTCCGGGTGGTGACGTCGGAGCGGGTGAGCCGGTGCAGGCGTTCCAGCAGGGGCCCGGCGTCGGTGACATAGCGGCGGACGGCGGAATCGCTCCAGCCGGCCTCGCCGTAGCCGTAGAAGCGCATGTGCAGCTCGACGAGCCTGGCGACGGCCTTGATGGTGTCGTTGTCGAAGCGGAGCGCCTTCATGCGCTTGGCGGTCAGCTTGGCGCCCACCATGTCGTGGTGGCGGAAGCTCACGGCGCCGCCCGGTTCAAAACGGCGGGTGGCCGGTTTTCCGACGTCGTGCATGAGAGCGGCGAACCGCAGCACAAAATCCGGGCCGGGAACCGGGCCGTCTGTCCCCGTCTCCAAGGCTGCGGCCTGTTCCAGCACCTGGAGCGAGTGCTGGTAGACGTCCTTGTGGCGGTGGTGTTCGTCCGATTCAAGGCGCAGGGCCGCGACTTCAGGCAGCACGAGGTCGGCGAGTCCGGTGTCCACCAGCAGGTCCACGCCGGCCCGCGGGTGTGCCGCGCAAATGAGCTTGGTCAGTTCATCACGCACACGCTCGGCCGAGATGATGCTGATCCGCTCCGCCATCCGGGCCATCGCCTCGCGGACGTCCGGGTGCACCGAGACTCCGAGCTGGGCCGCGAACCTGGCGGCGCGCATCATGCGCAAGGGGTCGTCGGAGAAGGACGTTTCCGGCGGTCCCGGTGTGTTGAGGACGGAGGCGTGCAGGTCGCGGACGCCGCCGAACGGATCCACGAGCTCCAGCATGGGCAGCCGCAGCGCCATGGCGTTGATCGTGAAGTCCCGCCGCAGCAGGTCATCCGTGAGCGACGTTCCGAAGGCCACCACGGGCTTCCGGGATTCAGGATCGTAGGCGTCGGCCCGGTAGGTGGTGATTTCAATCTGGAAATCGCCCTTGCGCATTCCGATGGTGCCGAAGGCGCGCCCGATCTCCCAGTAGTTGTCTGCCCATTTCTTGATCAGGGCGACGGTCTGGTCCGGCGTGGCGTCGGTAGTGAAGTCCAGGTCGGGGGAGATCCGGCCGAGAAACAGGTCACGGACGGGCCCTCCCACGAGCGACAGCTCGTGGCCGGCGTCGACGAAACGCTGCCCAAGCTCCAGAACCACCGGATCCACCTGGAAGGCAACGGTGTGGGAGTCAGTCTTGTGATGTGCGTGCGCCATAGTTACTTAAGCTTGTCAGAAATCCGCGCCAGCACCACACCGGAGCCTTCCGGGATCCGGCTGGTTCGTCACGATTGCGGACGAAGCACCGCAAGCCCAGTTTTCCGGCAGTCCATTTTCCGGCCATGTTTAGGTCATCAACAGCGGGCAAGAGTCGTTAGAGTGGACATCATGGCCCATCCCGTACCGAGCGCTCCCGGCAGGAGGACAAACGCACCGTTGCCGTCGGCAATAGGTGCCAATGTCGCGCCCGTCCAGCACTCGGGCCAGGCTTCCCTTCCCACAGTGGAGGAAATCTCCGCCGGCGGCGTCGTGGTGGACATGTCCGACGCCGAACTCCGGGTCGCGATTATCGCCCGCCTCAACCGCGGCGGCCGGCTCGAGTGGTGCCTGCCGAAAGGGCACCCGGAAGGCAAGGAAAGCAACGAGGAAGCTGCCATCCGCGAGATCGCCGAGGAAACCGGGATCGAAGGGAAAATTCTGGCGCCGCTGGGTAGCATCGACTACTGGTTCACCGTGAGCGGGCACCGTGTCCACAAGACTGTGCACCACTACCTCCTGCGCGCCACGGGCGGGGAACTGACCATAGAAAACGATCCGGACAAGGAAGCGGTGGACGTCGCCTGGGTTCCCATCCAGGAACTGGCGCGCAAGCTGTCCTTCCCTAATGAGCGCCGCATCGCGGATCTGGCCAAGGAAGTCCTCCCGGCGGACCGCTGAGGTCCCCGAGCGGCCGGTCACGGCCCCGGATAGCGACTAATGCCCCGCGCGGGTGAGACGATGAAGACGATGTCATCAGCCAAACCCGCCCCCGTTCCCTCCGGCCCCGCCGATTCCAAAGCTGTCCAGTCCGGAGAAGCCCGTTCCAGCGCCATCATGGCCGCGGGAACGCTCGTTTCGCGTTTTCTGGGCTTCGCCAAGACGTGGATGCTGGCGGCCGCCCTGGGTCTGGGTTCCACCGTCAATGACACCTTCATCAACGCCAACAATCTCCCCAACCTGATCTTCCTGCTGGTGGCGGGCGGGGTCTTCAACGCTGTTCTGGTGCCGCAGATCATCAAGGCCAGCAAGGCGCCGGACAAGGGAGCGGACTATATCAGCCGGCTGCTGACCCTGGCGGTGCTGGTGCTGCTGGTCCTCACGCTGGCGATCACGCTGCTGGCGCCGTCGGTCATTCAACTGACCACCCAGGGCTACTCGCCGCAGCAGAAGGCCCTCGCGGTGTCATTCGCGTTCTGGTGCCTCCCGCAGATCTTCTTTTACGGCCTGTACGCCCTGCTCACCCAGGTCCTCAACGCGCACGGCGCCTTCGGGCCCGCGATGTGGGCGCCGATCGTTAACAACATCGTGGCGATCGCCGGGCTGGGCATGTTCATCGCCATCATGGGGGCGAACGCCGTCAACCCCCACACGGTCGACAACTGGGGGTCCTCCCAGACCTTGCTGGTGGCCGGGTTCTCCACTATCGGCGTCGTCGCGCAGACCGCCATCCTGCTCATTCCCGTGTTCCGGCTGCGCCTGGGCCTGCGGCCGCGCTTTGGCTGGCGCGGGGTCGGGCTGGGCCATGCCGCGAAGCTGAGCGTCTGGACCCTGGCGACGGCCGCCGTCGGGCAGTTGGCGTTCCTTTACGTCATGCGCATCGCAACGATTCCGGGCGGGGAACGGCTCCGCCTGGCACAGGCCGGGGACCCCGCGGCGGAAAGCATCCCGGGCAACGCCGTGCTGGAGGTGGCCAGCCAGCTGTATCTGCTGCCGCACTCCATCATTGCGCTGTCCCTTGCCACGGTGTTGTTCAACCGGATGACCCGGGCGTCGCAGGACGGCGACCGGGCTGCGCTCCGCAGCGCGCTCTCCCACGGGCTGCGGACCATGGCCGTGGCAACCGTCTTCGGCGCGCTGGCGCTCTTCGCGTTGGCCGGGCCGCTGGGCATGTTCTTCTCCGGCGGGGTGCGTCAGGACGGCGTCATGCTGGCCCAAACGCTCACCATCCTGGCTCTCAGCACCCCCTTCATGAGCGCCAACTTCATGATGTCGCGGGTCTTCTACGCCAACGAGGACGCCCGGACACCCTTCTTCATCCAGCTGGTCCTGGCGCTGGTCAACGTGGTGGCCGCGTTCGTGATCCAGTTCCTGCCGTTTGATCAGATCATCTTCGCCATCGCCATCCTCTATACCGGCGGCAATATCCTCTCGGTGATCGTCAGCGCGATCTTCCTGCGCCGGCTCCTGGGCCATCTGGACGGCCCCCGCATCGCCAGCTCCTACATCCGCATGGGCTACGCGGCCCTGGGGTCCGCCCTGGCCGGAGCCGTGGCCCTGTGGCTGCTGGGCAGTTACAACCCGGACGGCTTCGCCTGGAGCGACCGGATCGCCGCTCTGGTGACGATCGTCGTCGTCGGCCCCGTCATGCTGGCCGTATACTTCCTGTTGCTGAAAATGTTCCGTGTGACCGAGCTCCAGGACCTCCTGCAGCCGCTCCTTGGACGGCTCCGGCGCCGGGCAGCCCCGGCAGAGCAGGGCACCGAGCCCCGCGCCCAAGGGGCGGCGGAGGTGCGGAGGGTGCCGGAGCGGGCCACCGTCTCGGTGGACACCGGCCTGATTCCGCGAATTTCCGGCGAGTTCGATGCCGCGTCCTTCCGGGCCGGTCCCGACATCACGGATGAAGATACGTTCCCCTACAGCCGCCAAGCCGGTCCGGAAGGCGGCTACCTGCCGGCCGAAGACCTGCCCAGCACCGCGCAAGGCGGTTTGGGCCGGGGCGACGTTCCCCTGCCGGGGCGCCGGACCTATCAGGGACCGGCCGGTCACAACCCCTATTTCCCGTTCAACCGGAAAAAGAAAAAATGAGCCCGGCTCCGTTTCAAACCGCCGTGCTCACGCGGCCCGGACAGAGCATCGGCTAGGATCGAAGACTAACAAGGGGAGTTGCGGACCAGCGGTCAACCGGCTTGCCGGAGGGCACAGGGTCGCTCACAGAGTGACCACGTCGGCAGGTCCCGGACAGTCTAGGAGGAGCCCGTGTCCCACCCGATCGATGTCGGATCAGTACTCGGTGGCCGCTACAAGGTCACTGCCACTGTACTGACCTCACATGACCAGGATCTGGTGCTGGACGGTGTGGACCAGGTGCTCAACCGTCCCGTGAGCATCCTCGTCGCCGGGCCGGGCAACGCCGAGCAGGTGGCCCAGAGCGCCCGCGAAGTCGCCACGGGCGAACGGCCGGGCAGCGTTCAGATCCTTGACCTCGGCGTCAGCGATGCCACCACGTATCTGATCACCAACCACACCTCCGCGGCGGATCTGCTGGACCTTGTGGTGTCCTCCAACCCGCCGTACATCGAGCCCTTCTTCACCGATACCCTGGGCAGCGAGATCTTCGGGCAGGCACGCTCCCACGAACCCGAAACGTATGACGGACTCTACGACGACGAGGAAGTCGACGCCGGGTACATCAATTACGGGCACACCCAGCCGGTCGCAGGACACCAGCCGGCGCCCCCGGCCGCCCCGGCCGCCGGAATGCCGTCCCGCCCCGCGTCCACACCCTCGTCCGGCGCTGCAGCCGCCGGAGCCGCGGCCGCGGCCGCGGCCGCCAGGGCTCCCAAGGCCCCAAAGACTGCGCCGCAGGAGACTGCTGCACACCACGCCAAAGAAACAACGGCGCCCCAGCCCGTCCAGGAGAGCGCAGCTCCCCGCCCGGCCGAGCCGGCAGCGCCGCAGCCCCCAACTGCCGCGGCTCCCAAGGTCTCCTTGTGGTCCGACGACGACTACGCCGGTACCGATCAGCAGGGCAACGGAATTCAGCAAGGCGTCGAAGACCACCAAGACAGCGGTGACCACCGCGGCGCCGCCGCAGCCGCCTCCGCCGGACTGGCCGGAACCGGATTCAACAGCGCGGACCGCGCTCCTGGCAACTTCCCCGCCTCCGCCCGGTCCGCCGTGGACGAGGACGAGTACGTGGAGTACGACGACGAGCCGCGCCGGGAGCCTCGCTCCATGCGGTGGCTGGTTGGCGGCCTACTGGCTGTCGTCCTGGTGGTGGTCCTCATCTTTGCGGTCACCAATCTCGGCAGCCTTTTCAAGAGCAGCCCCCAGTCGAACGCCGGGTCCTCCTCCTCGTCGTCGACCAGCGCGCCGGAACAGTCAACGGGACAACCTTCGTCGACCGCCAGCGAGGCGCCCGCGGCCGGGCCGCCCGTCATTCAGGACGTGACGCGACTGGGCAACTTCGACTTCGCCGGTAACTACGACTCCGACCTCGTGAAAACCTTCGACGGGAACGGCGCGAGTTACTGGTCCGACATGGAATTCGCCACGGAGGACTGGGGTGGCCTTGCCTCCGAAGTTCCGCTCGTCGTCAAGCTGAAGGGCCCTTCCAAGGTCTCTTCCGTCACTCTGAGCCAGCTTGGTGCGTCCGGCGGCAACATCAGCGTCTACACCAACGACCGTCCTTCCCTGGATGGCGCGAAGCAGGTCGGCAGCAACAGCTTCACCTCGCCGGACCTGACGATGCCGCTGCCGGAACCGGTCACGGCGCAATACGTGATCGTGTCCATCAAGACGCTTCCCAAGCTCGCCGCTCCCAAGACCCGTTATGGCTACGGTCTCCGCCTGGCCGAGATCAAGGTGCAGTAACGGACACCGTGCACTAGCGGGTGCAGTGCGCTAGCGGACGCAGTGCACTAGGGGACACCGTTCGCTAGGGCACACCGTGCAGTAGCGGGCCTGTCATCCGGGCGCCTTCTCCGGCCTCGACCTCGCCAAACCGGTACCCTGAGTAGTGGCGTCGCTCCGTGACGCCCATGTCGGCCGGAATATTCAATGCCCGGCAATAGTTGTGCCATGTGGCCGGCCATCGAGGCGGGCGCATCGACAAAGGAAGAGGTTCACCGTTCAGTGAGCAACGCAGAAAACACTGCCTCCGAAGTACGTGATGTCATCATCGTCGGCTCCGGCCCGGCGGGCTACACCGCAGCGGTGTACACGGCGCGCGCGAACCTGAAGCCGCTGCTCCTGGCAGGCTCGGTCACCGCCGGCGGCGAACTGATGAACACCACGGACGTGGAGAACTACCCTGGATTCCCCGAAGGCATCATGGGTCCGGACCTCATGGAGAACTTCGAGAAGCAGGCTGCCCGCTTCGGCACGGAGATCCAGTTCGAGGACGTCACCGAACTGGACCTCGATGGCGAGATCAAGACGGTGACCATCGGCACGGGGGAGACCTTCAAGACCCGTTCCATCATCCTTTCCACCGGCTCCGCCTACCGCGAGCTCGGACTGCCAAACGAGAAGCGGCTGTCCGGCCACGGCGTTAGTTGGTGTGCAACCTGCGACGGTTTCTTCTTCAAGGATCAGGACATCGCGGTCATCGGCGGCGGCGACTCCGCCATGGAAGAGGCGCTGTTCCTCACCAAGTTCGCCAAGTCCGTCACTGTGGTGCACCGCCGCGACGCCCTCCGCGCTTCAAAGATCATGGCCGACCGTGCCCTGGCCCACGAGAAGATCAACTTCGTGTGGAACACCGCCGTCGAAGACGTCCTTGGACAGGACAAAGTCACCGGATTGCGGTTGAAGAACCTGGTAGACGGCACGGAAACTGAACTGGCCGTGACAGGCGTGTTCGTGGCAATCGGCAATGACCCCCGAACGGACCTCGTCAAGGGCAAGCTCGAGTTGACCGCAGAGGGAACTATCGCCGTCGACGGCCGCACCTCGAAGACCAGCATCCAGGGTGTTTTCGCTGCCGGCGACGTCATTGACCCGACCTACCGCCAGGCCATCACCGCCTCGGGTTCCGGCTGTGTGGCGGCTCTTGACGTCGAGCACTACCTGGCAGATTTTCACGCCTAAGACGGCGCGCAGCAACCAACCGAAGAGAGAGACAAAGGTCATGAGCAACGCAAAAGACGTAACAGACGCCAGCTTCAGCACCGACGTACTGGCCTCCGACAAGCCGGTCATTGTGGACTTCTGGGCCGAATGGTGCGGCCCCTGCCGCAAACTCGGCCCGATTCTCGACGAGATCTCTGTGGAGTACAGCGAAAAGGTTGATGTAGTCAAGGTAAACGTTGACGACAACCCGGCCATCGCCGCCGAGTACGGCATCACGTCAATCCCGGCTGTCTACCTGTTCCAGGGCGGCGAGGTCAAGAGCACCGTCATCGGCGCCCGACCCAAGCAGTTCTTCGAGAAGGAATTCGCGGACGTCCTGTCCTGATTCCGGCTCGGCTTCACCGGTAGTTTCGCAACTAGCTTCTTGAGGGACTTGCTGAGGCCCGAGCAGCTCGGGGCGTAGTGTCCGGTTGGCTCGTGGTGACCCCCGCTTCTGGCGGGGGTCACTTTTTTGCCCGGGTGCCGGTCACGGCTCTGGTCGCTTGCCATGGCTGCCTCTGGCCGAGGGGAGTGGGCTCGGAGGGACGAGTGGGTGCGCCCGGCCGATTGGGATGTTCTCGATTGAGAGAGGCGTCCTCGTTGAGGTGTCATCAGTCTTATTGAGTTGCCCAATTCTTTGGTTTTTCAAGAAGCGGGCCCTCCTCACCAGCGCTCGGCAAACCGTGATCGAGCGGGGTCCGGTGGCGGAATTTCAGCCCATCACCGGCCACGCGAATTCTTGGAAACCGGCATTTCGGGGAATGTCGACGGGCCTCTTGGGAATGCACCTGCGTTTCACGTGAAACATTGGCTGCTCGCGTGCCGGCGCGTGGCCATCGCATACTCCCTAGTGGCTCCGTCTAGAGCGTCCTATACATTCACCGATCGCAACAGGCGATTCTGCCAAATTTCGAGCCACTCGGGACCCGGAACGGAAGCTCGCCAGGAGCGCGGCTGTTTCACGTGAAACGTCGAGTGCCCGCAAGAGGCTCCGGGTTGATCATCATGGCTGGGTTATGCCCACGGCCCGCATTCCACGAACTGCGATGTGATGAATATGGATGATGGCATTGAACCTCGCCGAGGTTGGGCCAGCACCGGTTGAGCGTTATTTGCTCGTAGATGCGCCGCGGGGAAGGTGTACTGAACGGCAGTGCGCCCGCTTCGGCAGTAGGGCCACAACGTAGCCCTGACGGAGGCACAGCCCGCTCGTCAGGTGCTGCCCGCACAAGCCGTGGTGCTAGGTACGGCGCCGGCGCCCCGCAGGCGAGTTCATCAGCCGTGATGACCCTCCTGGCCACCGCAAGCCCGCCGCCGCCCCTTCAATCGGTGCTGCCCTATCAGCCGGCGCTGACTGTGTTTCACGTGAAACATCCGTGAGGAAGGATTCAGTCTCTAGACGCAGGCCGTTCCGCCGTTCTATTCAAAGGGCCGAACCCATCCGAGCGTATGGTCTGGACCGAATAGAGGCGCCAAGCTAAGAAGGGCAGGCGTCATGTTTCACGTGAAACAACTAAGAAGAACATCGACACCCATGCATAAGTGATTGTGCACTATTAGTTACACTCTCGTCTGCCCCTTTCATCCGTGCGCTGAAGTTCGCCGGGGCCGTGCTTGTCGTCGTCTGTCTTTCGCCGTCTGACACACTCATGAAAGCGTCGAGAATTCAGACTCCCTGTCGGCCGGGCTCCGACGGGATGGGGGACAGGGGTCTCTGAAGCACCTGGAGTACTCGCTGAATCCCGGTTGGCCCTCATCCAGCCCTAGCCTGATTGGCCCCGGTCCGAGAGTCCACGCGAAGCCGTGACTACAAGTCACCCTGTTGGCGGCGCACTGGTCTTTCCACATTGTTCCCTAACGGCCCGGCGGCCTTGGCGTCGCCGTTTCACGTGAAACATTCTGCACACACCGCGCGACAGGCTGACTCAGGCCGGGCGGCAGCGCCCGGTGACGCGCAACGTCGCGGCCGCGAATATCGCGGTCTCAGACTTGCCGGCCACGCAAGGGAGGAACCAATCCCGAACAGGGGACAACGGGGGAGCGATTCAGCTCCGAGACGATACCTCAGCAACGCCTCCGCCGCCTACGTCGCCCCAGCGGTGGCAGACGTACCCCCGAGCCGGCCCGCGAGACTCGTCGCGTACAATCCCCCGATTGGCTCCTCAGGAGCCGAAGGGACCGAGGACGTGAAGCCCGGTTCCCATGCCACGAAGAACGCCAGGGCAAAAGAGCGAACCGCAACAGGGCGTAAGCCATTTAGCCGCAAACTCCGATCGGGGCCCAGTTCGCTCAGTCGCAAGGACTCGTCAACCCACCCTCGGTACTGGCCCGGGGCCGGATTCCTAAGTGGTTCTCGCCGGCGCCAGCGAGTCCTCGCTTCCGGCCCGTTCAGGCGTGGACCTCAGCCCGATGGTACTCCCTTCAGTTCAGGACAAGACTCTACGAGCAGGCACTGCGCAGTGCTTTACTCATCTCACGCCGCGTGCATCCCAGCGCCCTTCAATGCCCCCTGGGCTCCCCGTAATCGGCACTCCACATGCTTGGCTAGCAACGATAACCAGCCTCGCGAGTCTGATGAGGAACCCGACGATGCGATAGCCCGCGCAGCGCGAGGTCCCCACGTGCCGTGCTCCGACCCACAGGGGAGGGTTCGCTCCATCCTGGATTCCGCACTACTGACTCGGCGAATTGGGGCCGGCTCGAATCCATGTTGAAGATTTCCACGGCCTCTCGAGGCGTCACGAATCCTCTGTCGACTTACGACGTGAGACTCCATCAGTGTCACTTGGAGTGTGTCCGGGCGCCGTCAGTAATCCATCCAATAGCCTTCGGCGGGGTTGGTGACGGCCCGCACTGGTGCCACCAGTCAACGTCCACAGACCCTCCGCGGCTGGCTCGGATCGGCGACAAGCGGGAGCAGCGACTGCCCTCTTGTGGGATGACCGGTTCCTCCGGCCAGTGATCTGCTCTGTCTCCTCGTCTGTCTCCACCAGGTTCTCCACAGAAGTTATTCACATGGTTATCCACAGGTGCTGAGAGATTATTCACACCGCATGATGCACACCACAGAGCCGGGTCGAAATCCGAACACGCAATGACGCCTGCGGCATCTCGGGCTTGATAATGGTCTTCGCGGAGCCGGACGGCTGGCTCTTGTCACAGTCAAGAAGTGCCCACCAGAAATGGCCAAAATCCTTGGAAAATTAACCATTCCACTGCGAATAGATAGGTGCGGCGTGGTGCCTTAAGCATCCCGACCATGGACGGAGATTTTGTTTCACGTGAAACTCTTCTCCACGATCCTGGCCAAGCAACGGCGCCGGACAGCCGCTGCCGCCTCACCTTCATCCACTCTGGCGGACGGGATTCCTCGCAGACTAATCCACAAAGTTATCCACAGTTATATCCACCGATGTATCCACTGTGGATTGGGAGTGTCTGCTGTCTCCGTGGGACCCCTTAGATCATCTGGGGAGTGCCCCACGTCGACAAACCATCCAGCTGGTGCCTGACGGCTGATTCGCCAGTAGCGCTATAGCTCCAGACCACAGCGTCGGTGAAATCACGATCCGCCGACGCCACTCCCCACCCGGTTACGCCTCCGTGCGACACCGATGGCCAGCCCCCCAGGAGGTGCGCCTCCTTGCATTTAGCCGCGCCATCGAAGAAGAAGCCGTGGAACCAACGTGAACGGCCACGGGCGGAATAGTTCGCCTGACGAGCTACGGATTCCTTCCCCGCTCCGTCTGTTGACGCCGTCCAATATTGTCGCTCGAAGCTCGCATGCCGGACAGGAACTCGTTCTCTGCCTCTCTGGTCTGTACCGGTCTTCGAGAGCGGCAGCCCTGCCAAGGGCTACCTTTGACCGCACACAACGGAGACAGAGCGGGTAGCGTCGGCGTGACCGCCAGGCCAGAGCCGAGGGCTGGCCAAAGGAAGAATTGGTGCAACGGGCCTACTACCGCCAGCGGCGGGGGGAGTGCGATGGGCGTCAGTCAGGCGGGAAGGCGGCCAGGAGGGCGGCCCGAGGGAGGACTCAGGATGACCGGTAAGCCACTTCCATGGACCGAGGCAGCGGGAGCGATAGCGCGCGCCCTAGACCCCCGCTCGGACGGAGCCGGACGAGCACGGCCGCTGCCGGTCGGACACTTGGTGCGGGCACTGCGGAGGGCTTCCAGATCGGCACAGCCGCTGGACGCGAGGTCGGGGCATTCAAGCGGAATCACGTCCCGCTGTTGGGCCGTCGGAGTTCGCGCGGACCAGTTCATGGATCACAACTATGGCCAGCCTTCCTAGCGCCGGGAGTCGGCATCGTTTCACGTGAAACATCCGCGCTCTTGCCAGATGGATCGACTTCGCGCCGTCTTGTCCGCCGACGAACGCCTCGATCACGGGGTGAAGCTCTACCGGCCCTGTGGACGTCCCCGCTCCTGCCGTGGGCCATAGACGTGACTTACGCGGCGCTGGTCCGCATCGGCATCGGCATCGGCATCGGCGAACAGTGCCAGCACCTACACTAGGCGGCGACCATGCCGCTGGAGGGAAAGTCCGAGCCAACGCGATCGAGGGAACGCTTGCTGCCCCTAACGGGGGAGAGCCGCTGGCGCCCTCTCGTACGACACATAGGGGCTGGCTTGCGCACGGAGAAATACCAAAGACGGAGCACGGACAAAAGGTAGCCAGGCGACCAGGCAAATGACCGGGGGAGCCGGGGAGCGCGATCGTCTGGGGCAGTCACACTATTGCTCCTACGCGGGGGATTCCGACTCAGCCGCGACCAAGACGGCCACATTGCTGGCGGTCGCCGCAAACGCAGCTAGGAGGCCCGGGCTTGTGGCCCCGCACCCACAGACCCGCGCCCACAGACCCGCGCCCGCACCCACAGACCCGCGCCCACAGACCCGCGCCCAGGCCCACGCCCACGCCCACGCCCACGCCCACGCCCACGCTGATGATGGCACACCCCCAGGCGTGGTCCGGGGCTCCCGCACCTCGCGCTTGGGCTGGTGCAGTCCATCGACGTCGTGACGGCATACTTTCGCTGTAGCGGATTCCCATCGTGGTCGAGGACAGACAGCCCGAGTCACCGCGGCCGCTATTCGCCGCGACGCAGTGAGGACATGGCATTGGAGACAACAAGTGCCGGCCTCTTGCCGCAAACCGGCGCCCCAGAGTGTGTCCTGTCCAAGAGTCTTCCGCCGTCTGGGCGGAGGTCCGGCTGGAGGGCACTGAATCCAACGGCGCGCGCTGGGCTATCCCGTGCGGGAAGCGGCGTGTGAACCAAAGGGTCGGCTGTGCCGTCCTCCTGGCAGCCCCATCCCCTCATCAGCTGAGCGACATTCTCATCCGGGGAGTTCAGTCGGCCAGAGGCACCGAATGATGTCCACTACTCCCTGTCTTTCTTGTCGGGCGACGGGGACTTTCCTACTCCCGGTCCTCCTTGCGAAGTCGAGGCGCCCTGCCGGCACTGGCCAGAATTCCGAGGTGCAGGCGACTCACCGGAACCCGTCGCCCTGCGGGCCCCATCGCCAGGGCCGAGTCGGATTCCCGAGATCCGGTTGCCGAGATCGAATTGCCGCACGGCAGGCACTACTGCCCGCGGGAGCCGGCGACGGGGCGTCATTTCTGCCCCCCGGCTACTTGCGTTAGTCATGGATCTGGATCCAGGCGGTCATCACGTCACCGAGTCATTTCTGTCCAAACGGAATCCGGCCGATGTCCCCAGGGGCCACCGGTGGCCCCCATGAGTTCGCTGCGAACACAACCTCATGATCCGCGCGCGCAGGCGAGCGGCGATCCGTCGTGGACGCAGTCAGCAACTGTAGAGCCGACCACCTGCTGTCCATCTGCGAGAGCCTAGCCTCCTGGAGGCGAACCAGTGCGTGTGATGTCACGAGCACGGACAACCACTAGTCCGGTATTCCATGTCATGACCATAAGCGCCGAATGGCGGAGACCAGGTGACCAAGGCACCTGCGTCCACCCCGGCCAGCCAAGTGAACACGGTGCCCCTCCCGTCGCGCCGGTGAACCCTGATAAGGAGTCGTGTCCGGCGGTGCGAGTCCACACGAGGAGCAGGCCGGCATTGGGCTTTGGAGGGCGGCATTGGGATTTAGAGGAGAAGAGTACTGCGACCGCGGGAGCTTGCCTTGCGGTGTGGACCTGGGGGAACATCCATTGCGGGCTGGAGGATCTACCACCCAGTCGGAAGACGGAGCCACCCGCGGCCTGCTGCACCAATCTACGCATCGCGGGCAAGCAGCTTACCGCCAACACCCGGCCTTCAACCACGTTCAGGGCGGCACGGACGCACCTCACCAATTTCCCCAAGCGCCACGATGGACCACTCCCGGATGCGGCGGCGGCATCAGCCACGCAGGGTGTAACTAGTGCGCCGCTGGCAGTGAGACGATTCGGCCTCCACCCCTGCAGCGGCAAACGAGGGCATAAAGACAAGGGGCATTAAAAGAAGGTGGGTCTGTTTCACGTGAAACAGACCCACCCCAAACGACTTGGCGACTTTAGCCGGAAGCCCCAGGAGTCAAGACGTCCATAATCCGGTTTAGGTCCTCAACGCTGGCGAACTCGATGCTGACACGACCCTTGCGGGCACCAAGCGAGATCTTGACGTTGGTATCCAGCCGGTCGGACAGCGACGACGCCAAGTAGTCGAGCCTTTCGTGGCGTGCTCCCGGCCGTGGAATGTTGTTCTTGGCCGGTGTCGCGGGGCTCTGGTAGAGAGTCACTGCTTCCTCGGTCGCGCGGACCGACATGCCTTCTGAGACAATTTTCTGCGCCAGGCGTTCCATGGCCGCGGCGTCCGGGAGGGCCAGCAAGGCGCGGGCATGACCTGCCGAAATCACGTTGGCGGCCACACGCCGCTGAACCAGGGGCGGAAGCTTCAGCAGTCGGAGGGTGTTGGACACCTGAGGGCGCGAACGTCCGATCCTGTCGGCGAGCTGCTCATGGGTGGTTCCGAAGTCTTCAAGGAGTTGCTGGTAGGCCGCGGCCTCTTCGAGCGGATTCAGCTGACTGCGGTGCAGATTCTCCAGCAGGGCATCGCGCAGGAGGTCGTCATCGGTCGTATCACGGACAATCGCCGGGATAGTTTCCAGGCCTGCGGCCTGCACTGCACGCCAGCGCCTTTCACCCATGACGAGTTCATAGGGTTCGCCACCTTCTTCGGTTGAAGTGCGGACCACAATTGGCTGGAGGACGCCGATTTCGCGCACGGAGTGCACCAGCTCCGCCATGTCGTCCTCGTCGAAGACAGACCGGGGCTGTTTGCGGTTGGGATGAATGTCCGTGACCGGGATTTCGGCAAACCTCACACCGGGTACGGCCACGAGTTCGACGCCGCCGTCGTCATCGTGCTCGGGAGTGGAATCAAAGGCCAACTGCTCCCCGGCGGCCGCCTCTTTGGCAGCGGTAGTTGAAGCCTTCGGCGCGGGCGTCTTCCGGGCGGGTGCCCTCTTGCTCCCCGCCGCACCGGCCGTGACGCCAGCCCCCGCAGCAGCATCGACACCACCGGATGAAACCGAATCAGGAACAGAAGCCGGGACGTCGGCGGAGTCGTCGGACGTTGCGGCCGCAGCCGGTGACGCCTTGGTTTTCGGGGCGGGGACGTCCAGGAGAATTTCCGTCTCGGACTCGGAAGTCTTCTTCCGGGCTTCGGGAAAGAAGAGGTCCACGGGCCGGGATGGAGCAGCACCGTTTCCGGAGGCGTTAGCCGCGGCGGAACTTGGAATGAGTGCGCCAAGTCCACGGCCGAGGCCGCGTCGCTTATCGCTCATGGATAAATCCCTCCAGTGGAAGAGCCGGGACTCACCTGGCTCTGGCTAGTGCAATTTTTGAAAAGATTCTAACGTTCAGCGATTTCCGCTGCGGCTTCCAGGTAGGACAAGGCGCCGCTGGAAGAAGGATCATATGTCATGACAGTCTGCTGGTAACTCGGAGCCTCGGAAATACGGACGGACCTCGGCACCACAGCCCCCAGCACCTGTTGCGGGAAGTGCTCACGTACCTCCGCCGCAACCTGCGCCGCGAGGTTGGTGCGGCCGTCGTACATGGTCAGGAGAATCGTGGAAACAACCAGATCGGCGTTCAGGTGCTTCTGGATCATCTCGATGTTCTTCAGGAGCTGGCTGAGTCCCTCAAGGGCGTAGTACTCGCACTGGATCGGGATCAGGACTTCACCGGCCGCGCAGAAGGCATTCACCGTCAGGAGCCCCAAGCTCGGCGGGCAGTCGATGAAGATGTAGTCGAGCCGCTCCTCGCCGTTCTTGGCGCGCTCCTTGGAGTACACATCGATTGCACGGCGCAGCCGCTGCTCGCGGGCCACCAGGCTCACGAGTTCGATTTCCGCGCCGGCAAGGTGGATGGTGGCGGGAGCACAGATGAGGTTGTCGATGTCGGGGCACGGGGCCACAACGTCCTTCAGGGGGACGTCGTTGATGAGGACATCGTAGATGCTGTCGACGTCGGCGTGGTGCTCAATGCCCAGGGCCGTAGAAGCGTTGCCCTGCGGATCGATATCGATCACAAGCACGTTCAGGCCGGCGGCCGCCAGGGCAGCCGCAATGTTGACGGTGGTCGTCGTCTTGCCGACGCCGCCCTTCTGGTTGGACACGGTGAAGATGCGGGTCTTTTCCGGCTTGGGCAGCTGCCGTCCCAACAGCCGTTCGCGGCGCTTGTTCTCGTGCGCGAGCTCGCGGGCGATGGGGCTGGAATCATCGATGGAGTCCAGCACGTTGCCCGTGTGAGGAAGGGATGTTTCACGTGAAACACCGGCCATTCCCGTTCCCCTAGCAACCGAACCCGTGTGAGTTCCGGAGTAGTCATGAGCGACTGCGGGAGCCGTAAACGCACGTGCGGACCCCAGGGACATAAACGGCGGGATCCGCTGTGTGGAGGCTTCGCTACTGCTCACTATGACACGCTCACTCTCATTCGGCTTTTACTGCCGGTTACTAGCCTAACCTCTTCCCCTCAGACTCCCCGGGCACCGGGGCCGATGCTAGGCAATCTTTTGAGGCTTGTTTACTACGATTCGGACCACTGTGGTGGGTTCTTCGAGCAGGTCTTCGCCCACCACCACCACAGACGTCTCAATGCCACCCAGCTTGCGGATAACCTTGGCTGCCTTTTCAATTTCCTCGCCGGCGCTGCGGCCCTTGATGGCCACGACTTCGCCCTTGCCGGCCAGGAGCGGAATGGTCAGTCCCGCAAGATTGGAGAGCGCGGATACCGCGCGGGCCGTAACGACGTCGGCGTTCACGAGCCCGACGGCGAGCTCGGCGCGCGTGCGCATGATCGTGACGTTCTCGAGCCCGAGATCATCCACCACTTCCTGGAGCCAGATGACCCGGCGCTCCAGCGGCTCGATCAGGGTCAGTTCCAGGTCCGGCCGGGCAATGGCCAGGCACAGGCCGGGCAGGCCGGCGCCGCTGCCGACGTCGGCAACATGGCTTCCGTGAGCAATCTGGCTTTCGATGACGGCACAGTTGAGGACGTGCCGGCTCCACAGCCGCGGCACTTCCCGGGGGCCAATGAGGCCCCGTTCGGTCCCGGAGGTCGCCAGGTGCTCGACGTAGCGCTTAGCCAGGTCCAGGCGGTCGCCGAAGATCGACTGTGCTGCCTTGAGTTCGGGGGCGGTAATTTCAACCATCAAGCTAGTCAACGGTTCAGTCTGCGGAGACAACGATGTGCCGGTCGGCGCCTTCGCCTTCGGACTCGCTCACGAGCCCCAAATCGGCGACGGCGTCGTGCACGATCTTGCGCTCGTAGGCGCTCATCGGAGCCAGGGCAACGGCCTCGCCGGATTCCTTGACCGTGGCAACGGCGTCTTCAGCGATCTTCTGCAGGTCTCCGGCACGCTCGGCACGGTACCCGTTGATGTCCAGCACCAGGCGGGACCGGTTCTCCGTGGCGGACAGGACGGCCAGCCGGGTCAGTTCCTGGAGCGCCTCAAGGACTTCGCCGTCGCGGCCGACGAGGCTTTCCAGCCCCGCGGATTCTTCCTCGGCAACGATTGAGATGTAGGTGCGGCCGTTGCGGACCTCGATGTCGATGTCGCCGTCGATGTCGGCGATGTCCAGCAGTTCTTCGAGGTAATCAGCGGCCACGTCCCCCTCTTCTTCGAGGCGGCTTGCGGAAACACCCTTGACGGGGCTGGTTCCCGTGTCCTGTGACGCATCGTGGGATGCCTCCTGGGCATCGTCCCGCTCGTCGTCAAACTCGGCGGAAATAGCGTGTTCGGTGCTCTCGGCGGACATTACTTCCTCTTCCTGTTTTTACGTTGCGGCTGGACGCGCTGGGCCTTGGCCTCCACAGCGGCAGCGGCGGAAGCCTCGGCTGCCTCGGCGTCGGCCTTCTTGCCACCCAGAAGGGGCATGGCGGGCAGGCCCTTGGCTGCCCGGCGCTCGGCCAGAGCCTTGGCGGCCGGTGATCCGGGCGTAGGCATCCGGCGGATCACGAAGAACTGCTGTCCCATGGTCCAGAGGTTGGTGGTGGTCCAGTAGATGAGGACACCGATGGGGAAGTTGATGCCACCCACACCGAAGACGACCGGCAGGATGTAGAGCATCATCTTCTGCTGGCGCATGAACGGGCTGGCCAGGGCCTCTTCGGACATGTTCTTGGCCATGATCTGCTTCTGCGTGATGAACTGCGAGGCCGTCATGGCCAGGATCATCACGATGGAGAGGATCCACACGGCGGTCTGGTTGCCGCCGCCGCCATGGAGCAGGGACGCGGACAGCGGTGCGCCGAAAATGGTGGACTCATCGAACTGCTTGACCTGCTCGGCGCTCATGGCGCCGATGCCCTGGCCGCTGACTTTGGCGCTGCTGATGCCCGAGAGCACCTGGAAGAGCGCGAAGAAGAACGGCATCTGGATCAGCATGGGCAGGCAGGCCGAGAACGGGTTGGTGCCGTGCTTCTTGTACAGCGCCATCTGTTCCTGCGCCATGGCCTGGCGGGAGAGCTGGTCAGTCTTGCCCTTGTACTTGTCCTGCATCTTCTTCAGGTCCGGCTGCAGCAGCTGCATGCCGCGCTGGGCCTTGATCTGCTTGACGAAGACGGGAATCAGCGCCGCACGAATGACCAGCACGAGCCCGATGATGGACAGGGTCCACGTCCAGCCGTTGGCCGGCGACATGCCGATGGCGCTGAGGCCGTCATGGAAGCCCACCATAATGGCTGAGACCAGCCATTTAAATGGGGCCAGGATTGTTCCAAAGATGTCCATACGATTCCCTATTCGTCAGGCCGCAGGGCGGCCTTCTCCATCAGGCTGAGCAGCCAAGTACTTGTCCGGATTGTTCAGCACAACAATTGTGGGGGTGTGGTCGGCCGGCCACTCCCGGTGCCCGGCGGGGACATGGTCCACACCGCCGGCATTCCATGGGTGGCAGCGCAACAGGCGCCGGGCAGCCAGCCAGCTTCCCTTCACGGCACCGTGTACCGTGATTGCCTCAAGGGCATAGGCCGAACAGCTGGGAAAAAAGCGGCACACCTGGCCGTACAGCGGCGAGACCACCTTGCGGTAGGCCATCAGCAGCAGGATGAGAATGTTGCGGGGCAGGTTCCAGACCACCTTGCCCAACCAGCGCAGTGCAGATCCGAGAGTCACAACGCTCAGACGGGGGACGACGGCGGCAGTTGAGTTACGCACGCGGGGGTCCCTTCCTGTGTTGTCTCGTAAGAACCTGATGAAGCAGCCTTGGGAAGGCGGTTGCCCAGCCGCTTCATGGTTGTTTCCAAAGCGGCGTCATAGTCTGCGAGCAGCTGGTCCCAGCTGGCCCCCGCCGCGGCGGGCAACGCCCGGACCACGATGGCAAACCCGCTGCCGTATTTCTGCAACGACAAGGCGCCGGCTTCTCTCAGTCTCCTCTTAACGAGGTTTCTGACAACAGCGTTCCCGACACTCTTGGAAACGATGAATCCGATCCGGCTTGGTTCATCGGCAGCGAGAGCTGCCGTATATAACACTACGTTCCGGCGTCCATTGCGGACACCGGAACGTACAGTTGTTGAAAAATCGGTTGATGTCCGCAGACGGTTCCTGGTGGCTAGCACCGTTAAACTCGCACAGGGATGTGGACCGACGAGTCAGTTATTTAGGCCGACAGTTCGGTGCGGCCCTTGCCACGACGGGCTGCCAGGATGGCACGGCCGGCACGGGTACGCATACGAAGGCGGAAGCCGTGCTTCTTGGCTCGACGGCGGTTATTCGGCTGAAAAGTCCGCTTGCTCACGTTAGTTACTCCAGTGGATCAAAGGTGCGCCCACCCGATCAAGGGGAAGAACTGGCCGACGCTAAGTTTTGTATGTGCCGCTTCCCTCGTAACTCGCACGGCGCAGGGCGTCGAGAAAGAATCAAATGAGGCGAAAAGCGTACACATGGGACTTCACAACGTTAGGGCTTGCCAGCCTCCGGAGTCAAACCGAGGGTCGGCTCGCTGCGTTTCCCCAGCTGTGGCTAACTGCCGTCGCAGCCTGTGGATGAAGTGCGTCACGCGCCCCGTTTGAGAACCACAACGGTGTAATTATCCACAGGACAGAACCCAGCTATCTTCTAGCGTTTTCATCCCCTACAGTGTCTCAGTAACCCCTTATCCACGGACTGTGCATAACCCTGTGGATTGAGCCGGGCCGGCGCACAGCTCCGGACCGCGTGGATGCACGTAATGCAGGCCAGCAAGTTTGAGGAACTGATTGATGACAGTAGACGAAGCCAACCAAGCCAACACTGTCGGAAGTTCCTGGCGGCGGGTTGTCAGCCTTCTGGAGAACGACCACCGTGTCTCTCCCCGGCAGCGCGGCTTCGTCATCCTGGCCCAGGCGCAGGGCCTGATCGGTTCCACCCTTCTGGTGGCTGTCCCCAACGAGCTCACCCGCGAAGTCCTGCAGACCCAGGTCAAGGAAGCCCTGGATGACGCCCTCCGGAGCGTCTTCTCCGACGAAATCCGCTGCGCGATCGACGTCGACACGGATCTGGTGCCGCTGCACACGGAACCCGAACCCGCCGTCGAGCTTTCCCTCGCCGCCGATCCGACTGTGGAGTTGAAGCCGCAGCCGATGCTGCCGAGCACCTCACACGAATTCGGCCGGCTCAACCCGAAGTATGTCTTTGACACCTTCGTCATCGGATCCTCCAACCGGTTCGCCCATGCGGCTGCCGTGGCTGTGGCGGAGGCGCCGGCGAAGGCCTACAACCCGCTGTTCATCTACGGCGACTCGGGACTGGGCAAAACCCACCTGCTCCATGCGATCGGCCACTACGCACGCCGGCTCTACAGCGGAATCCGGGTCCGGTACGTCAACTCCGAGGAATTCACCAACGACTTCATCAACTCCATCCGTGACGATGAAGGCACCAGCTTCAAGACCACGTACCGCAACGTGGATGTGCTGCTGATCGACGACATCCAGTTCCTCGCCGGCAAGGATCGGACGCTGGAGGAGTTCTTCCACACGTTCAACGCCCTGCACAACAACAACAAGCAGGTGGTCATCACCTCCGACCAGCCGCCAAAGCTGCTCGCCGGATTCGAAGACCGCATGAAGTCACGCTTCGAGTGGGGCCTGCTGACCGATATCCAGCCCCCGGAACTCGAAACCCGCATCGCGATCCTTCGGAAGAAGGCCCTCAGCGAAGGCCTCTCCGCCCCGGATGACGCCCTCGAATACATCGCGTCGAAGATTTCCAGCAACATCCGCGAACTTGAAGGCGCCCTCATCCGCGTGACGGCCTTCGCCAGCCTGAACCGGCAGCCGGTGGATGTGGCCCTGGCCGAGATGGTGCTCAAGGACCTCATCACCGACGACGGTGCGCAGGAAATAACTTCGGCCCAGATCCTCACCCAGACAGCCGACTACTTCAAGCTCAGCATGGAAGAGCTTTGCAGCAAGTCGCGCACCCGCACGCTGGTGACCGCACGGCAGATCGCAATGTACCTGTGCCGGGAGCTCACGGACATGTCCCTGCCCAAGATCGGCCAGGAGCTCGGCGGCCGCGACCACACCACCGTGATCCACGCCGACCGAAAGATCCGCGAACTGATGGCCGAGCGCCGGGTCATCTACAACCAGGTGACCGAGCTGACCAACCGGATCAAGCAGCAGCAGCGCAATTCCTGAGCCGACGGCCGGCGCACTCTTACCTTATTAACAGGGCCCTGTGGACAACCCTGTGGATACTTAAGGGGACAACCGCGGTTAATGGGCTTAAAACCCTTAAGGCGCCTGTGGATCGGCGATCCGGCCAAAAATCTTGTCCCCATCCACACCCTGTTTAAAACCTGCTCCACCCACAGCCCATGAACAGGGCTTAACCGCGGATTCGCACGGCAGGATCGAGTTATCCACAGTTTCCACAGCAGTTATTAACACTACTAATCCCAAGAAAATGAAATTCCCTCAAACAACAATCTCCTTCCGCCTCCCCGCAGCGCCCAGGCCCGTTCCGGACCGGCGCCGGACACCGGCCCCGCGAACCACACTCGTGTAAGCCGGGGATGGGAGAAACGCTCACCTTGGGGCTAAGCTGTCTGCAGTGCGTCCGTCCCGGACATCTTTTGTGGTTCCCACCGGGCCATGGAGCCGGGGAGGGCGGACGCTTCCCTTGTTGACGGAGTTCGGCAGTCCTGCCGGGGTCCGCGGCAGCTTGAGATGTTTTAGCGATTTTCAGCACTGACAGCAGCAATGAAAGGCGGCACCCTTCCGTGAAGTTCAGAGTCGAACGGGACGTCCTGGCAGAAGCCGTGACATGGACCGCCCGGTCGTTGTCTCCGCGGCCGCCCGTTCCCGTACTTTCAGGCCTGCTCCTGAAGGCTGAAGCCGGTACCGTCAGCCTCTCGAGCTTCGATTACGAGACCTCTGCCAGGCTCGAAATCCCTGCTGACATCAGCACCGAAGGCACCATCCTGGTGTCCGGACGCCTGCTCGCGGACATCTGCCGCAGCCTGCCCTCCGCCCCCGTCGAAGTCGAAACCGACGGCAACAAGGTGACACTGACGTGCCGCCGAAGCAGCTTCCACTTGGCCACGATGCCCGAGGCCGAATACCCGCCCCTTCCGGCCCTGCCCACCATCAGCGGCACCGTTCCGGGCGATTCGTTTGCCCAGGCGGTATCCCAGGTGATCATCGCGGCAAGCAAAGACGACACCCTGCCGATCCTGACCGGTGTGCGGATGGAGATCGAGGACGATCTCATCACCCTCCTGGCCACCGACCGCTACCGCCTGGCCATGCGGGAAGTCCCGTGGAAGCCCGTGACTCCCGGCATCTCCACGAGCGCCCTGGTCAAGGCCAAGACACTGAACGAAGTGGCAAAAACGCTGGGCAGCAGCGGCGACATCAACATCGCCCTTGCCGACGACGACAGCCGGCTGATCGGTTTCGAGAGCGGCGGCAGGACCACCACCTCGCTCCTGGTGGATGGTGACTACCCCAAGATCCGTTCGCTCTTCCCGGAATCCACGCCCATCCACGCCACCGTGCAGACCCAGGAACTGGTCGAGGCCGTGCGCCGCGTCTCGCTGGTCGCCGAACGGAACACCCCTGTCCGCCTCGCCTTCACCCAGGGCCAGCTGCATCTGGATGCCGGCACCGGCGAAGACGCGCAGGCCTCGGAGGAACTCGAAGCCCAGCTGACCGGTGAGGACATCACGGTGGCCTTCAACCCGCACTACCTGATCGAAGGCCTGAGCGTCATCGAAACCAAATTCGTGCGCTTCTCCTTCACCACCGCGCCCAAACCGGCCATGATCACGGCCCAGCAGGACGCCGAGGGTGAAGACCAGGGCGATTACCGCTACCTCGTCATGCCCGTCAGGCTCCCCAACTAACTAACAGATCTGGCCGTTTTGACCCCTCAAAGCGGCCACAACTGCCAGTCAGCTCGGTGACGTCACCAACGAAGCACCCCCAGCGCAGAAAAGAGTTCATCCCGTGCACATCGGACTAATCGGCCTTGGAAAAATGGGCTTCAACATGCGCGAACGCCTGCGCAACGGCGGCATCGAGGTCACCGGTCTTGACCGGAACCCGGACATTACCGACGTCGCCACCGTGGACGAGCTCATCGCCGCCGTTCCGGCTCCGCGCCTCATCTGGGTCATGGTCCCCTCGGGCGACATCACCGACGCCGTGATCACCGAACTGGGCAACAAGCTCGACGCCGGCGACCTCGTCATTGACGGCGGCAACTCGCGGTTCACTGAAGACCAGAAACACGGTGCCGCGCTGGCCGAAAAGGGCATCAGCTTTGCGGATTGTGGCGTCTCGGGCGGAGTATGGGGCCTCCAGAACGGCTACGGCCTCATGGCGGGCGGCGATGCTGCGGACATCGAGCGCGCCCTCCCCGTCTTCGATGCCCTCCGTCCTGCCGGCGAACGCGCCGACAGCTTCGTCCACGTGGGCGGCATCGGCGCCGGACACTACGCCAAGATGGTCCACAACGGGATCGAATACGGCCTGATGCAGGCCTACGCGGAAGGGTACGAACTCCTGGCCGCGAAGGACATCGTCGCCGATCTTCCCGGGACCTTCCGGGCCTGGCAGAAGGGCACGGTTGTCCGCTCCTGGCTCCTGGACCTCATGGTCAAGGCCCTCGACGAGGACCCCGGACTGGAATCGATCTCAGACTACGTCGAGGATTCGGGCGAAGGCCGCTGGACTGTCGAGGAAGCGATCGCCAACGCCGTGCCTGCACCTGCCATCACGGCTGCGCTGTTCGCCAGGTTCTCCTCCCGCGAGGACAACTCGCCGGCCATGAAGATGGTGTCCGCGCTGCGCCACCAGTTCGGCGGCCACGCGACCCGGCCGGCCAAGTAATCCTGCCCGTGAGGTCCTGAATCCCGCGTGTACCTAGAAAAGCTCTCGCTCACAGATTTTCGCAGCTACGCCCAGGTTGATCTCAGCCTGGAGCCCGGAGTCACCGTCCTGGTGGGGTCCAACGGCATCGGCAAGACCAACCTGATGGAAGCCATCGGGTATCTGGCCACGCTCAACTCGCACCGGGTCAGCACGGACGCGCCGCTGCTGCGGTTCGGCACCGAGCGGGCGATGATCAGGGCCAAGCTGGTCCGCGGCGAGCAGGCCACCGTCCTGGAACTGGAAATCAACGCCTCCCGGGCCAACCGCGGACGGATCAACCGCAGCAATCCGGTCCGCGCCCGGGATCTTCTCGGCATCTGCCAGACGGTGCTCTTCGCGCCGGAAGACCTGGCGCTGGTCAAGGGTGATCCGTCGAACCGCCGCCGGTTTCTGGACGAACTCCTGGTCAGCCTCATGCCGCGGCACGCCGCCACCAGAAGTGACTACGACCGGGTCCTGAAGCAGCGCAACGCCCTGCTCAAATCTGCACGGGCCGGAAAATTCACGGCCGGGCATGAGGCAACACTGGATGTCTGGGACCAGCACATGGCGCGGGCCGGGGCCGAACTCCTGCATGCCCGCCTTGAGCTTGTCGACCGCCTGCAGCCGCACCTGAATAACGCCTACGCGCAGCTCACCGACGGCTCAAAGGAAGCGTCCGCGGTGTACCGGTCCACGCTCCAGGACATCCTGGACGACGACGGCGCCGCATCGCGGCCCGCGGGAGACTCCGGAAACGGAGCCGAGGCCGGGGCCGCCGCGCCCGCGGAAGACCTGCGCCTGCTCGACGTCGGGCAGCTCACCGACCGCTACATCCAGGCCTTTGCCGCGTCCCGCCGCAGGGAACTGGAACGAGGTATCTCTTTGGTGGGACCGCACCGCGATGAGCTGGAGCTCGTGCTGGGATCGGCCCCGGCCAAGGGCTACGCCTCGCATGGTGAAACCTGGTCCATGTGCCTGTCGCTGCGCCTGGCCTCGTACTACGTCATGCTTGACGACGCCCGCACCGGCGGATCGCCTCCGATCCTGATCCTGGACGACGTTTTTGCCGAGCTTGACGTCCAGCGGCGGCGTAAACTGGCCGCAATAGTATCCGGCGCCGAGCAAGTGCTGGTCACTGCCGCCGTCGAGGACGATATCCCGGCGGAACTGACCGGACGGCGGGTGAAGGTCATCCCGGGAGGAATCGATGAGCAGGACAATCGATGAATAAGGATACCGACGGCGGCCTGCAGCCGGGCCGCGACCCCGACGACATCGATGCGGCCCAGGCAGCCCTGAACAGGATGCGCGACGCCGCCGCAGCCCGCGGCGAGATCCGGCGTGCGGTCCCGCGCTCCGGCACCGGAACCCAAAAACCTGCCCGCAGCGCGCGCGGAACCCGCGGGTTCACCCAATTCCACGGCACCGGCCGGGATCCGCTGGGCCTGGGCAAGGTCGTGGGACGCCTTGTGGCCGAACGCGGCTGGACCTCGCCGGTGGCCGTCGGATCCGTCATGGCACAGTGGGCCGTCCTGGTGGGGCCGGAAATCTCCGCCCACTGCACTCCCGAGAGTTTCACGGACACCACCTTGCATGTGCGGACCGATTCAACGGCGTGGGCAACCCAGCTGCGGCTGCTGAGCAGCAGCCTGCTGGAAAAATTCCGCACCGAGCTCGGCGACGGCGTCGTGACCAGCATTCAAGTGCTTGGACCGGCCGCACCAAGCTGGCGCAAGGGCCTCCGGACCGTTAACGGCCGAGGACCCCGTGACACGTACGGATAGCCCCGGAAGGCACGGCGCGCGCCGGATCTGAAGCACTTCTTGCAAAAACCCTTGAAAAATCCCCGAACGGCGTGTAGGGCGCTCGAACGCCCCGGAGTCGTATAGGCACCCTAGGGCTGGACCCCGAAAGCCTTGCAGGGGGAGCCAGCGGCCTCTCAGCGGCACTTTCCCACCCGTTTGGCGCCCTGGAATGCGGGTTTGCGCCCTATAACACGATAGAATCGTTGAAGATAACTGGGCGCCGGTGAAACGTTGACTGAGTCCGTTTCCGACGCAATTTCAGCGTGCGGCGGACGGATTCCCAAGTCGGCGTAACCCCGGAGCCGTCAGTGACGTGCCTGTTGGCAGGAGCCCTTTCCACGGTAGAGGCAAGGGCCGGCCTTCAACGAACATAGAGGAGTCGAAAGCGCCTGTGGCTAACGACAATGCAGACATCCGGTCAGCGGAAGATGTAGTGGAAGACGTAGTGAAAGAGGCGGCGGTAGCGGGGTCGTCCGGGACCGCGACTTCGCACGAATACGGCGCCAGCGACATCACGGTACTTGAAGGCCTGGAGGCAGTCCGGAAGCGTCCGGGCATGTACATCGGTTCCACCGGTCCCCGCGGCCTGCACCACCTGGTCTACGAAGTCGTCGACAACTCAGTTGATGAGGCATTGGCCGGCTACTGCACCCACATCGAAATCGTGCTGCAGGCCGACGGCGGCGTCAAAGTGGTGGACAACGGCCGTGGCATCCCGGTCGATATGCACCCGACCGAACACAAGCCCACTGTGGAAGTCGTCATGACCATCCTGCACGCCGGCGGCAAGTTCGGCGGCGGCGGCTACGCGGTCTCCGGCGGCCTGCATGGCGTCGGCATCTCGGTGGTCAACGCGCTCTCCAGCAGGGTCAACACCGAAGTCCGACGCCAGGGGCACGTCTGGCGGATGTCCTTCGCCGACGGCGGCAAGCCGCAGGGCGGCCTGGTCCAGGGCGAGGAAACCTCCGAGACCGGAACCACCCAGACGTTCTACCCGGACGCCGGCATCTTCGAGACCACGGAATTCGACTTCGAGACGCTCCGCGCACGTTTCCAGCAGATGGCGTTCCTGAACAAGGGGCTACGGATCACCCTGACCGACGAACGCCGCGCACCGGAGGAGCCGTCCGATGACGCGGACCTCGATCTGGACGCCGTTGCCGTCGAGGGCGAAGTCCCCGCGGAGTTCCACACCGTCGTCTACCAATACGACGACGGTCTCCTGGACTACGTCAAGCACCTGAACTCCGGCAAGAAGGTCGATGTGGTCCACGAGGACGTCATCGCCTTCGAGACCGAGGACACGGAACGGCACATCGCCCTGGAAATGGCGATGCAGTGGACCAACGCGTACTCCGAGAGCGTCCACACCTACGCCAACACCATCAACACGCATGAGGGCGGCACCCACGAAGAAGGCTTCCGTGCCGCGATGACGTCGCTCATCAACCGCTACGCGCGCGAGAAGAACATCATCAAGGAAAAGGATGACAACCTCACCGGTGACGACATCCGCGAAGGCCTGACGGCCGTCATTTCCGTGAAGCTCTCCGAGCCGCAGTTCGAAGGCCAGACCAAGACCAAGCTCGGCAACTCCGAGGTCAAGGGCTTTGTCCAGCGGGTTGTCACCGACGGGCTGGGCGACTGGCTCGAGCGCAACCCCGGCCCCGCCCGGGACGTCATCCGCAAAGCGATCTCGGCCGCCCAGGCGCGCATGGCGGCCCGGAAGGCCCGCGACAACGCCCGCCGCAAGAGCCCGCTGGAATCCTTCGGCATGCCCGGCAAGCTCTCCGACTGCTCCTCCAAGAACCCGGAGAAGTGCGAGGTCTACATCGTGGAGGGTGACTCGGCCGGCGGTTCGGCCAAACGCGGCCGCAACCCGGAGACCCAAGCCATCCTGCCGCTCCGCGGCAAGATCCTGAACGTGGAACGGGCCCGCCTGGACAAGGCACTCGGCAATGCCGAGGTCCAGTCCATGATCACGGCCTTCGGCACCGGCATTGGCGAGGACTTCGACCTTGCCAAGCTGCGGTACCACAAGATCGTGCTCATGGCCGATGCCGACGTCGACGGCCAGCACATCACGACGCTGCTGATGACCCTGCTGTTCCGCTACATGCGCCCGCTGATCGAAAACGGCTTCGTCTACCTCGCCCAGCCGCCGCTGTACCGGATCAAGTGGTCCAACGCACCGCACGATTACGTCTACAGCGACCGTGAACGGGACGCGAAACTGCTCTCCGGGCAGGCCGCCGGCCGCCGGATCCCCAAGGACAACGGCATCCAGCGCTACAAGGGCCTCGGCGAAATGGACTACACGGAGCTGTGGGACACCACCATGGACCCGGACCACCGGACCCTCCTGCAGGTGACGATGGACGACGCCCTGGCAGCGGACCAGATCTTCTCCGTCCTGATGGGCGAGGACGTGGAATCGCGCCGGAACTTCATTCAGCAGAACGCCAAGGACGTTCGGTTCCTGGATATCTAGCGGCGAAAACCCCCTAATATTCCAGAGCTGATATATACCTGAAACGGAAAATATAGACTATGAGTGACGAAACACCCGAGGTGCCGGTCGGTTCGACCGGCTCCGAGCCCGTCCTTGAAGGCGCCATCCTCGACGGCGACGTGCTGACCGACCGCGTCGAGCAGGTGGACCTGCAGACCGAAATGCAGCGCTCCTACCTCGACTACGCCATGGCCGTCATCGTGGGCCGGGCCCTGCCCGATGTCCGCGACGGCCTCAAGCCGGTCCACCGCCGCGTGCTGTACGCGATGTTCGACGGCGGCTACCGCCCGGAGCGCTCGTTCAACAAATGCGCCCGTGTGGTGGGCGAGGTCATGGGCCAGTACCACCCGCACGGCGACACCGCGATCTACGACGCCCTGGTGCGCCTGATCCAGGACTGGACCATGCGCTACCCGCTGGCGCTGGGCCAGGGGAACTTCGGTTCGCCCGGCAACGACGGGGCCGCGGCCCCGCGGTACACGGAAACCAAGATGGCCCCGCTCGCCATGGAGATGGTCCGGGACATCGACGAGGAAACCGTCGACTTCCAGGACAACTACGACGGCAAGAACCAGGAACCGACCATTCTTCCGGCCCGGTTCCCGAACCTGCTGGTCAACGGCTCGTCGGGCATCGCCGTCGGCATGGCCACCAATATCCCGCCGCACAACCTCCGCGAGGTCGCCGACGGCGTCCAGTGGTACCTCCAGAACCCGAGGGCCAGCCGCGAAGAGCTTCTCGAAGAGTTGATCCTGCGCATCAAGGGACCGGATTTCCCGACCGGTGCCACGATCCTCGGGCACAAGGGCATTGAGGACGCCTACCGCACGGGCCGCGGCTCCATCACCATGCGCGCCGTGGTCAACGTCGAGGAGCTCCAGGGCCGCACGTGCCTGGTGGTCACCGAACTGCCGTATCAGGCCAACCCGGACAACCTGGCCATCAAGATCGCCGAGCTGGTCAGGGACGGCAAGATCTCCGGCATCGCCGACCTCCGCGATGAGACCTCCGGCCGCACAGGCCAGCGCCTGGTGATCGTGCTCAAGCGCGACGCCGTGGCCAAGGTGGTGCTCAACAACCTCTACAAGCACACCCAGCTCCAGGACAACTTCGCGGCCAACATGCTCGCGATCGTTGACGGCGTGCCGCGCACGCTCAGCCTTGATGCGTTCATCCGCCACTGGGTTACCCACCAGATGGACGTCATCGCCCGCCGCACCCGGTACCGCCTGCGCAAGGCCGAGGAAGAGGCGCACATCCTGCGCGCCCTGCTCAAGGCGCTGGATGCGCTCGATGAGGTCATTGCCCTGATCCGCGCGTCCAACACCACCGAGGCCGCCCGCGACGGGCTCATGGAACTGCTGGACATCGATGAGCTGCAGGCCCGGGCCATCCTAGACATGCAGCTGCGCCGGCTTGCGGCCCTGGAACGCCAGAAGATCCAGGACCGCCATGCCGAACTCGAGGCCCTCATTGCCGAGTACAACTCGATCCTGGCCTCTGAGGAGCGCCAGCGCGAGATCATCAGCACCGAACTGGGCGAAATCGTAGCCAAGCACGGCGATGACCGCCGCACCAAGGTGCTCATGGGCTTCGATGGCGACATGTCCATGGAGGACCTGATCCCCGAAGAGGAAATGGTGGTCACCATTACCCGCGGCGGCTACGTCAAGCGCACCCGCAGCGACAACTACCGCTCCCAGCAGCGCGGCGGCAAGGGCATCAAGGGTGCCCAGCTGCGCGGGGATGACGTCGTGGAGCACTTCTTCGTCACCACCACGCACCACTGGCTGCTCTTCTTCACCAACCTGGGACGTGTCTACCGGGCCAAGGCCTACGAGCTCGCCGAAGCCGGACGCGATGCCAAGGGCCAGCACGTGGCCAACCTGCTGGCCTTCCAGCCGGATGAGCACATCGCCCAGGTCCTGGACCTGAAGGACTACCAGCACGCCCCGTACCTGGTGCTCGCCACCAAGCGCGGCTTGGTCAAGAAGACCCGCCTGGAGGACTACGACACCAACCGGTCCGCCGGCGTGATCGCCATCAACCTGCGCGACGGCGATGAGCTTGTCTCGGCCCAACTGGTGTCCGAAACCGATGACCTCATGCTCGTCTCCCGCAAGGGCCAGTCCATCCGCTTCACCGCGACGGACGAGGCGCTGCGCCCGATGGGCCGCGCCACCTCCGGCGTTACCGGCATGAAGTTCCGTGAGGACGACGAACTGCTCGCAGCCGACGTCGTGAAGGACGGCTCGTTCGTGTTCATCGTGACCGAAGGCGGCTTCGCCAAGCGGACCGCGGTAGAGGAATACCGGCTTCAGGGCCGCGGCGGCCTCGGCATCAAGGTCGGCAAATACCAGGAGGAGCGCGGTCACTTGGTGGGCGCCCTCATCGTCCAGGAAGAGGACGAGGTCCTGGTGGTCATGGAGGGCGGGAAGGTGGTCCGCTCCTCGGTCAGCGGTGTGCCGGCCAAGGGCCGGGACACGATGGGTGTGATCTTCGCCAAGCCGGACAAAAACGACCGCATCATCGCCGTTGCGCGCAACAGCGAACGCGGGCTGGAAGGCGACGAGCCTACCGACGGTGAAGATACCGGCGAAGAGGCCGGCGGCGACGCTCAAACTCGGGCTTCCTCGCCGGATGACGTAACGTTGGCTGAAGATGGCGGATTGCACGAGAGGTCCGCAGCGGCAGAATCAGTACCGGCCCCGGAGTCAGATGAGTCATCAGGCAATGCCGAGCTGGACGAAGACAACACCGGAGGTAACGAGTGAGTAATTCCGACTCATATCCCAAACCGAGCAGCGGCGTGCCGGGCGGAGTGCGGCAACCTGCCGCAGCACCGCGTGTGGGCGCTCCCTCGCGTCCGCAGCAGCGCCCCGGCGTGTCCGGCGCGGCCACGGCTGCAGGCCAGCGGCCGCCGGCCCCCGGCCAGCGCCCCGCCGTGCCCGGCCAGCGCCCCGCCGTGCCGGGACAGCGCCCCGCTCAGTCCGGCGGGCAGAACTCGGCCGGATTGATCAAGCCTGCCCCCAAGGCGAAGGTACGCCGGGCCAGACTGCTGATCAGCAAGGTGGACCCCTGGTCCGTGCTGAAAATGGCCTTCCTGCTCTCCGTAGCCTTGGGCATCGTCACGGTCGTGGCGGCAATCGTGCTTTGGACCGTCCTGGACCTGACCGGGATCTTCGACCAGGTGGACAGCCTGCTCGGGACCCTCGCGGGCTCCGAAGGCGGTGGCTTCGAACTGAAGAAGGTGGCATCCCTGGGGCAGGTGGCGTCGTTCGCCACCATTATCGCCGTGATCAACGTGGTGCTGCTGACGGCCCTGTCCATGCTTTCCGCGGTGCTGTACAACATCGCGGCGACGCTCGTGGGCGGCATCGGTGTGACCCTCACGGACGACTAAACCCGTATTTTTCCGCGGAATCCTGCGGAAAAGTTCCTCGATTTGAGATCGGGCCGGGATGTGCTGTACAGTCATATCTCGGCCCGATGAGGCATCGGGGCGTATAGCTCAGGCGGTTAGAGCGCTTCGCTGATAACGAAGAGGTCCCAGGTTCAAGTCCTGGTACGCCCACGGAACCTGTACTGGTTCTGATAGAGGTTAGTGAAGGTTCGTCGATGACTGGACCGGAACGGGGTGCGTGTGAAGAAGTTGCTGGTTATCGCAGCCACGGTCGCAGGCGTCTTCCTCTACCGGAAGGTGCAGGAATCCGAAGCCCGGAAAGTAGTTTGGAGCAACTCAACCGATACGGTTGATTAGCCCGGACCCAGGGATGGAAGCTGCATCAGCTCTCCGGAACTAGGGTATGATTGACGGGTTGCTTCTTATGGGGGCATGGCGCAATTGGTAGCGCACCTGCTTTGCAAGCAGGGGGTTCGGGGTTCGAGTCCCCGTGCCTCCACCATGAGAAAAGTCCCGGATCGCGGAAACGCGGTCCGGGACTTTTTGCATATCCGGGCAAGGGCGCCTGCCTGCAGACTCACTCCTTCGGCTTGGCGTAGTCCGACATCCCTTGCCAGTCGATGTACACATAGGGTTCGTCGCCGAGGACCCAAGCGTCGTGACCCGGCGGGATGACCCCGAAGTCGCCGGGACCGAATTCGATTTCTTCGCCGTCGTCCATGACGACTTTCAGGCGGCCCGAGACGGTGTAGCCCTTGTGGGCAACCATGCAGCTGTCCGTTTGGGCGATCGGCTTGACGTGCTGGGACCACTTCCAGCCCGGCAGGAAGGTCGCTCGCGCCACCGGTCCGGCGTCGAGGTTGACGAGGTCCACCTGACCCATGCCTTCGGCAACGGGGCGTGTTTCTTCCGGCTGGTCCAGGCTCTTGCGGATCATTGACGCCATGTTGGTCTCCTTCTTTGGTGATGGTGAGACCGGACTGTGAGACCGCGATTTAAGACTGGCACCGCGGTATGTACGGGTCAAGGAGTAGCGGACGGAAGGGCCGCCGCCGTCGGTCCCACTAGTGTGGGAGCGTGAACTTTTTACTTGCTGCCGTCGGGGTGCTTGGTGTGGCTTCGTCGGGGCCGCTCATTGCGGCCACGCTGGGTGCCACATCGGTCAGTGCCCTCGCCATCGCCTTCTGGCGCAACGCGATTGGGGCCGTCGTCATGGCTGGTCCCGTGCTGGTCCGCAACCCGCGCCAGTTCGGCAGAGTGACCGGAGCTGAGTTCCGCTGGTCGCTCGCCGCGGCGGTGGCTCTGGCGCTGCATTTTGCCTGCTTCATCACCTCGCTGCAGCTGACATCGGTTGCGGCGGCGACGGCGCTGGTGTGCCTGCAATCGGGCTGGATCGCAGTTTTCCAGATGTTCCGGGGCGTTCGGCACCCGTGGCCGGTCCTCGTGGGGCTGGGGATCGCGTTCGCCGGCGTCGTGACGATTACCGGCTTCGACATGGGCAGTTCTCCGCAGGCGCTCCTGGGTGATCTCCTGGCGGTGGCCGGCGGCGCCCTGGCGGGCATGTACACGCTTGCCGGAGGCAAAGCCCGGCAGACCATGGGAACCGGCATCTATACGACGCTCTGCTATGGCATGTGCGCCGCGATTGTGGCGGGGATGGCGTTGTTGGCCGGACAGCCGCTGGCAGGGTTCGAGGCGGCTGGCTGGCTGGGGATCCTTGCCGTCACTGTGTGCGCCCAGCTCGTGGGGCACACAGCGTTCAACCACCTGCTGGCGACGATGAGCCCGCTGCTCGTATCAATGATCATCCTGCTGGAAATTCCGGGTGCGGCGCTCTTGGCTGCCGCGTTCCTTGGCGAGACGCTGCCGGCCGGGACCTATGCCGGACTGGCGATGATCCTGGTGGGGCTCGCCGTCGTCGTTCTGGGGCAGCGCAGGTCACGGCTGGCCCGGGGCGGCGCGGTGGTACCAGGCGGGGAGGGACCAGGCACTGAACGGCTGGCGGAGCTCGGCACGGACTAGACCGCGGCTATTGCTGGCGGTTCTTGGTAGCGCCTGTTGCTCGCGCCTATTGGCCACCGCGGCGGGCGGGCTGCGCGGTGTTGACGGTGTGAATGGCGCGGAGCAGCTTTGCCGGGAAGTAGACCGAGAAGAACACCACCATGGGCGCCTTCAGGGCCATCTTCTTGACGTTGTGGGCCTTGTAGGTGCGGTCAAAGCGCGTCACGTAGTAGCGGTAGTCGCGGGGTGAATCCTCGAGCCTCCGGGCGGACATGCCCGAGATCATCTGCGGCCAGTACTGGATCCGGAGATCGTGGTCCGCCAGGTGCAGCGAGAGGTCGATGTCCTCGTGCATTTCGTCCCGTTCGTCCCGGCAGGTGTCGGCCCGGATGGTTTCCCAGGCCGAACGGCGGAGGGCCATGTTGGAGCCGAAGAGGAAGTGATACTGGTGCTTGGCAAGCTTGAGCATCAGTTGTCGCATTTTGTCGTCGGCCTTGAGCCCGAAGCGGCGCATCGGCATGTCGTAGTAGACCACCGGACCCGTTGCGGCGTGCACCGAGTCGTCCGTGAAGGCATTCTGGACCTGCTCCACCCAGTCAGGCTCCAGCACGGAGTCGGCGTCGATCCTGCCGAGGATGTCGCCGGTAGCGTGGTCCAGACCGAAATTGCGTGTGGGAATGAGCCCCTGTGCGCTGTGCTGGCTGAGCAGGATGATGGGACTCTCCGGATACTCAAGCTGCATCTGGCGCACGATGTCCGCCGTGCGGTCTTTGGACAGATTGTCCACCACAATGATTTCGTGGGCAGGCACCGACTGGTAGACCGCGGCAATCAGACACTGCCGGATGACGCTTTCCTCGTTGTACGCCGGGATCACAATAGACACAGACGGCGGTGGAGCAGTAAGCAGGTCGTCCTGGGGTGATCTATGGGGTGACATCACCACAAATTTAGCATCTAGCCTGCAGGCTGAAGCCGGGCCGCGGCGCGGCCCGGCGCCGGACCGGGCGAAACAAAGGGAGGGATCCCGCCCCATGGCGGAATCCCTCCCTCGGTTCGGCTCAATGGCCTCGGCTCGGCCGGTGCTACTGGCCCGGCTTGTTCGAGCCGTTGTTCAGGTTGGACGCGATGTTGCGGACGGCGGTCTTGGCATCGGTGGCAACTTTGGTCGCAGCCGTTGTGGTGTCGTCGGCAACGTCCTTGGCCGCCTCCGTTGCATCGTCGGCCGCTGCAGCTGTCGCGTCGGCTGCCTCCGCAGAGGCATCAGCCGCGGCGGCTGCCGCAACAGTGGCGGCGCCGGCCTTGTCGGCGGCGTCCTTGAGGGTCTCGTTGACGCTGCTGGCCGCGACAGGGGCCGGCGTTACCGGCGTCGGCACCTTCCAGGGGTCCTCCACCGGCTTGGAAGCCTTCCAGGCGGCAACACCGGCAGCAGCTGCGGCAGCGATGATGCCGAAGATCAGCAGCCCGCGGTGCTTGTGCTTGGGCTTCTGCGGCTTGGCGAGCTTCGCGCTGGCGGTCTTACCGGCCTCGGCGGCGGCGGCCTTGATGTTCTTTCCGGCAGCCTTGGCCTGCTTTTTGGTGACCTTGGCCTGCTCCTGAACGCTGCGGACGACGCCGGAGTCAACAAGCTTCTGCGCCACGGCGTCCACATGGGCCGGAGCGTTCTCCAGCGTGCGGTGGACGGCCTCGGAAGCGTACCCGAGCTGGTCGGAAAGCTTGGGCAGGTACTCGACCACCACCCGGTCGCGTGCGCTGGCGATCACGGGGGACGCCTTGTCCACGGCTTCGTGCAGGCGCGGAGTCGCGCCCTCGGCGGCTTCGGTGATCTTCGGCGCAAGGTGGGCCAGGCTGTCCTGAAGGCGGGGGGTGACGGTGGCAACGCTGCCGGCCAGATTGTGGGCTGCCGACTTGAGCCCTTCCTGAATCTTGGGGGACGCGGTGTCCAGTCCATGCTGCAACCGGGGAACAGCCCAATTCACGGCCGCTTCAACCCGCGGTGCCGCCCAATCCTTGGCGTTGTCTACTCCGGTGCTGACTGATTGCTCAAGGTCACGGGCAATACGATCCGATTTCTTCACAACTACCTCCCGATTAATGTGACGGTTCTGCTGTTAGCCTACGTGTCTAGGAACGCACCGGCTATTCTTCAGGCCGATTTCCAGTGGATTTCACCCAGCGCGGAACTGACTGCGTGGCCCTATGCGCATGGACCCGTCATGGAAGAATAGGCCCCATGACTGCCAACGCAACCGCAAAAGCCACTATCCACACGAGCCTCGGCGACATCGTCGTCAACCTCTTTGGCAACCACGCGCCGAAGACCGTCGACAACTTCGTCGGACTGGCCACCGGTGAGAAGGCCTGGACCCACCCGGAAACGGGCGAGGACAAGACGGGCACGCCGCTCTACAACGGCACCATCTTCCACCGCATCATCAAGGACTTCATGATCCAGGCCGGCGATCCGCTGGGCCGCGGCACGGGTGGACCGGGCTACAAGTTTGACGACGAAATCCACCCGGAACTGACGTTTAACGAGCCGTACAAGCTGGCCATGGCCAACGCCGGCATCCAGATGGGCCGCGGCACCAACGGTTCGCAGTTCTTCATCACCACCATCCCCACGGGCTGGCTGCAGGGCAAGCACAGCATCTTCGGCGAGGTCGCCGATGACGAATCCAAGAAGGTCGTCGACGCGATCGAAGGCGTCCGCACCGGCATGGGCGACCGCCCCGTCGAGGACGTCACCATCAACAGCATTGATATCGAGAAGCTCTAACCCCACACCATGAGCTACGGAGTTCCGGCGGCAGAGCCGTCCGCGGAGATCCCGGTGTGCCCCAGGCACCCGGACAGGCCCGCCTATGTGCGCTGCCAGCGATGCGGGCGCCCTGCGTGCCCCGATTGCCAGCGGGCGGCCGCCGTCGGATTCCAATGCGTTGACTGCGTCAATGAAACCAAACGCACGACGCCGACCGTCAGGACCGTCTACGGCGGCGCCGCGACGATCGGCAAACCGGTAGTCACTTTCGTGATTATCGGGCTGTGCGCCCTTGTTTATGCCCTGCAGTGGATCGTCCCCAACGACGGGATCTACCAGCAGCTGGCATACGCCCCCGCCTTCACTGACAGCGAGCCGTGGCGGATGCTCACCTCGGCGTTCCTGCACTCCCAGGGATTCCTGCTCCACATCGTCCTGAACATGTACACGCTGTGGATTTTCGGCCAGATCCTTGAACCGCTGCTGGGCCATGTCCGCTTCCTGGCGATCTATCTGCTCTCCGCCATCGGCGGCTCGGCCGGCTTCCTCCTGCTGACCCCGGTCTATCCCGTGAACGGCCCCGTTGGCCTCGTAGGAGCCTCCGGCGCCATCTTCGGCCTGTTCGGCGCCCTGCTGGTGGTCCAGCGGCAACGCGGCGGCGATATCCGCCAACTCCTGGTCCTGATCGCCATCAACGGCGTCATCGGATTCATGGTCCCCCAGATCGCGTGGCAGGCCCATCTGGGCGGCCTCGTCACCGGCGCCCTGAGCGCCGTCGTCATTGCCTACACTCCCCGCGGACCCCGGCAGACTCTGATCCAGGTGATCGGCCTCGCCGGCGTCCTGGCACTGGTGATCGTCGTTTCAGCCGTCCGGATGGCCGGCGCCGCTTAAGTCGGGCCCGCCTCCACCACCTTTGCCGCCTACCCCGGCGGCGCCCCTTTGCCGTCCCTCCCGCCTGCGCCCCGCCGTACTCGTGCCCATCCATCCGGGCGTAGTTCCGGGCAGTTTTGTCTGGGGGCACTTCGACGTGAAAACGCCGCTCCCAGGCCGTCTATCGCCGTCTCCGGCCCGCAAAGTCGCCCCGGACGGCGCACCCTGACAGCCCTGCCGGCGCACCCTGACAGCCCTGCCGGCACGACCCGGGTTCCCGTCTGCACCACCCGTCTGAACCCCCGGGGAAAACCCGTCCGATCTGCGGCGATGTCCCCGGCCGCGGGTGGAAGTTTTCCACAGGGGTTATCCACATTGTTAATAACTTACACGCGTGTAGTTCGTCCCGGGTTTCCCGATCTGAAGGCCACAGCTGGCGAATTTCCGGAAGCGTGGTGACGCCGTCCGATGGATCTCCACACCTGTGGATAACTTCTGTGGGTAGCCCTGTGAGTAAGTGGATAACTCTGTTTGTTCGCCGGGTCCGCTGCTTCGCCCTCCAACAATGCGTCCCCAGGAACTGCAGACGCGCTGGCGGTTTCCCGCCGGCCCGCCGCCCCGTGTCGCTGGATCGTACGCCATCGCCGCAATGTGCAGCGGTGACGTTCTTTGATCCGGCCGCCCTTCAGGCCGCAAGCACCGCTGGCCGACGCCGAGGTCTTTCAACAGGGTTATTCACAGTGTTAATAACTTGATGCGCTTAGTAGCCACGCGAAGAAATCCGGCTCATGGCCCGCCAGCAAGGCATGCCGGTTCCCCGAGCCGGCGGTTATCCCCAGCTGTGGATAACTTGTGGGTAGAACACTGTTACTAAGTGGATAACTTATTCGTCGCACTCCGCCGGCCGGGACAGTCGCTTCTGGCGTGGACTGGCACGGCCGCGGAGCACCGGACGGGGCGGACGGCCGATCCACGGCACTTTTCCACAGGGAATCCACACTGTTAATAACTTACAGAGTTGTAATTCATGGCCCGGCGGAGATACCGCCGCCTCCGGGCTAGCCAGCTGCGGCCTTTTACCCGGGCTGGAAGGCGCGAATGAACGAAAACTTATGAACAATGTGGATAAGTTTCCCCAGACTTGTGCACAGCTGTGGATAAAGCCGGCTCGTGAAACCGGCGCTGCGCGGCACCGCGTCAGGCCGTCCCGCCGGACCGCGGCGTCAGTGCGGCCAGACGCCCGACGTTCCGCGCCGGTGGCTGTCCAGCAAGTGGGTATCCACCATGCCGATGGCTTCCATGAGCGCAAACATGGTGGTGGGTCCGACGAACGCGAAACCCTTCTTGCGCAGCGCCTTAGACAGCGCCACAGACTCGGCCGAGGTCGTGGGGACCTGATCCAGCGAATGCGGCCGGGGCGTGGTTGAGGGCTGAAAGGCCCAGACGAAGTCGACCAGGCCGCCGTCGTCCCGCAACGCCAGAGTGGCACTGGCGTTGGTGATCGTTGCCTGGATCTTGAGCCGGTTCCGGACAATGCCGGCATCGAGCATGAGCCGTTCCACATCGGCGTCGGTGAAGGACGCTACCGTCTCCGGGTGGAAGTTCTTGAATGCCGCACGGAAAGCGGGCCGCTTCCGCAGAATCGTCGCCCAGGACAGCCCGGCCTGGAACCCTTCGAGGCAGATTCGTTCGTAGAGACCTTGCTCATCCCGGACGGGCATTCCCCACTCGGTGTCGTAGTACTCACGCAGCATGGGATCCACGGCTGCCCACACAGGCCGCGCCAGTCCGTCGTCGCCAATAATTGAGCCGCTTACTGCCGGGGTCATCTGGAATCCTTCGCTGGGTTAATGCCGCTCCCAGCATTATCGGTCATAAGGACACGGCCGCCTGAAGCCTGGACAGCCGGGCGCTCGAGCGCCGGGATTAACGCTGATGGGCCGGTACACAGTGTGTACCGGCCCATCAGGGACATGCTCCGCGGAGGCGTGGTTCAGGAACGCCAGCGCGTGGTCATCAGGAAGCCGATGATCGCGATTCCGAACCCGACGACGATGTTCCACGAGGCCCAGGCCTGCACCGGGAAGGCGCCTTGAGTGATGTAGAACGTGATGATCCACAGCAGACCAACGATCATCAGGCCAAACATGACGGGCTTGAACCAGACCGGATTGGGCTTGTAGGCCGCAGCAGAAGTCTGCGGCGCCACACTGGTAGTCCTCTTACGCGGCTTCGAGACGGGCACTGATCCTCCTTGGCGGGCCGGAACAAGAGCGGCTTGGTATCGTGCAGGAGGTAAGCCCCCGGCGGCCAGCGCGCTCTTGGTCAAGTTTGAATTCTCGTTCGCAGTCAATTCTAGCTGTAGTTCAGGCCACACCGTTGACCCCCAATCGCCCACGAGGAGAACCCGTAGTGCTGCAGTTGAAGCAGGGATCCGGCCGGACCGGCTGCCGGCGGGGACTGTTCCGGCGCGGTGTCCGGATCGCAGGTGAACTGCTCATGACGGTCGGCGTCATTCTCCTGCTCTTCGTGGCGTGGCAGTTGTGGTGGACGAATGTAGCCTCCGACGCCCGGCAGCGCGACGTCGTTAGGGAATTCGCCCGTGGGACCGCAGTAGCCGCTCCCGCGGCGTTCGGCGTGCCGGAAACCGGCGGAGCCGCACAGGACGTCGTGCCGGCGGCCGCCGCCGCTGAACCCGTCGTTGCCCCTGAACCAGAAGAGGGCGCAACGATCGGCATCATGTATGTTCCCCGGTTCGGTGCCGGATACACACGCCCCATCGTTCAGGGAACCACTCCGGCGCTGCTGGACACCCTTGGCATCGGGCACTACCAGGGCACCGCGATGCCGGGCGCGGCGGGAAACTTCGCGGTGGCCGGCCACCGGCAGACTCACGGCGCGGTCCTGGACAACATTGATGCCCTGGTGCCCGGGGACCGAATCTACGTCCAGACCCGCGAGGGCTACTATGTCTACGTGTTCCGGAACAGCCAGATAGTCCTGCCCTCGCGGACGGATGTACTGCTGCCGGTGCCGATGCAGCCGGGCGCAGTAGCCACGGAGCGCTACCTGACTATGACGAGCTGCAATCCGCGCTTTGGCTCGCAGGAACGCTTTGTCGCCTACGCACTGCTGGAGCGGTGGCAACCTGTGTCGGCGGGTCCGCCGGCCGAAATCGCTCCCCAGGCGGCCCGCGCGGCCGGGGAAGGCTGAGGCATGTACAGCTGGCTATTCCGCCGCCTTCCAGGGCCCTTGTGGCTCAGGATTGTGACGGCGCTGGTGCTGGCGGCCGGAGCACTGGTATTGATGGTTCAGTTCCTTTTTCCCTGGCTGGCGCAATTCACCCAGTTAACAGATTCAACGATTGGTTCAGCAAGGCACCCATGAGCACAACCAAGATCTTGGTCGTAGACAACTACGACAGCTTTGTCTACACCCTGGTGGGCTACCTCCAGGAGCTCGGCGCGGAGACCACGGTGGTCCGCAACGACGACGTCACGCTCGCCGAGGCGATCGAAATGGCCGAGGCACGCGACGGCGTGCTCATCTCCCCCGGCCCGGGGAATCCGGCCGAGGCCGGCGTCTGCATTGAGCTGATTAAATGGTGCGGCCGCCACGCAAAGCCCATGCTGGGCGTATGCCTGGGCCATCAGGCGCTGGCGGAGGCCTACGGGGGAATCGTGACGCACGCGCCCGAACTGATGCACGGTAAGACGTCCCTGGTCGAACACCACGGAACCAGTGTGTTTGCCGGGCTCCAGTCGCCCCTCACGGCCACCCGCTACCATTCACTGGCCGCTGTCCGCGAGAGCATCCCGGAGGTCTTGGAGATCACCGCGGAAACGGCCACGGGTGTTGTGATGGGTCTGCAGCACCGCACCGCCCCGCTGTGCGGTGTCCAGTTCCACCCGGAATCAGTCCTGACCGAAGGCGGCTACCAGATGCTCGGCAACTGGCTCGAGTCGCTGGGCATGGCTGGCGCCGCCGAACGGGCAGCGGACCTGAGCCCGCTCATCAAGCACTGACCCGTCAGGGACAACCTAGGTAGGAAACAGCCCGGGTCAGGGGAACAACCCGTTCAGGACGGCGTCCTCCTTGGACGCGGTCTTGGTGGGACTCGGCGTGGGCGTCGGTGTGGGAGCTGGCGCCGGAGCCGGCGCCTTCGCCACCGTCACGGTGATGGTCTTGCCCTGTTCCACGAGCGAATCCGCGGCATCAGCCTGCCCTGTCACCTTGCCCGGAGCCACCTGGGAATTCTCCACTTCGGTGGCATTGAGCTTCAAGCCCTGGGCCGTCAGGGCCGCCTCCGCGTCCGCCAGGGGCAGCCCGATCAGCTGCGGCACGGCAACCTTCCCGGTCGAGACGACGATTTCGACGGCGTCCCCCACGGCCACCACCTGGCCAGGGGCCGGGTTGGTGGTGATGACGATGCCGGCCGGGACCGTGGGGTTGTTGGATGTCTTGGTGGTGAGGGAACCGGTCAGTCCCTCTTGGTGCAGGAGGTCGCGGGCCGCCGCCTCCGTCCGGCCGGGCAGGTCCGTCGGGATGGCGATGGTGCTGGGGCCTTCGGAGATGTTCAGGATGATGTCCGAGTTGGCTTCCAGGGAACTTCCCGAGGACGGCACCGTACCAATTGCAGTGCCCTTCGGGATGGTGTCGTGCTGCAGCCGTTTGAGCTGCGGCTTGAACCCGGCGTTATAGAGCCTCTGCAGAGCCTCTGATTCCGTCAAGGACGTCACGGTGGGTATCAGGACCTTGGTCGCCTGTGGCGGGCTTTGGTTCATGAGGTTGTATAGCCACAGGCCGCCCCCGGCCAGCACCAGCATCGTGAGGACTACCAGGGTCGCGATCCAGGTGCGGCGGCGGGATTTCTGCCGCGGCGTGCGTTCGCGTTCGACCGGCAGCGCCAGGGGCAGGCTGCCGGTGTCCGCGGTGCCGTACAGTTCGGTGCCGGCAGGCTGCAGCATGTGATCGTCCAGGGGCGCTTCCTCGGCGGGCCGCAGCCGGCCGCCGGGGGACTCGTCCAGGAACTTGGCCCCGGTCAGCGAGAAGGCTGCCGTGGGCGCCAGCGGGTCTTGACGGGAAACGGCGTTGGTGGGGTCGGTTGGGGCCTCACTGGCCGCCGGCGCGGTTACCGCTACACCGTTGCGCGCGGCCCGCAGGGCCCGCCGGAAGGCAGCCGCGTCCTGGAAACGGTCCGCGCGGTTCTTCTGCAGCGCCTTCATCAGCACGCTGTCCAGCGCGTCGGAGACCTCACGGTTGAGGCTGCTGGCCGGCTCAGGGATTTCACGGACATGCTGGTACGCCACAGAGACCGGGCTGTCCCCGATGAACGGCGGCCGGCCGGTCAGCATTTCATACAGGAGGCATCCGGCGGAGTAGAGATCGCTACGTGCGTCGACCGTTTCGCCGCGGGCCTGTTCCGGGGACAGGTACTGGGCCGTGCCCACCACAGCCTGCGTCTGCGTCATAGTTGCCGAGGAGTCCGCAATGGCGCGGGCGATTCCGAAGTCCATGACCTTCACGCTGTTCGATTCCGGGCAGAACATCACGTTGGCGGGTTTGATGTCGCGGTGCACGATTCCGGCCTTGTGGCTGTAATCGAGGGCGGACAGGACACCCAGGGTGAAGTCGATGGCCTGATCGATGGTGACTTCCTTGGCCCGGACCAGGTCACGAATGGTTTTGCCGGAGACGAATTCCATCACGATGTAGGGCACCCGGACGTTGTCTTCGCGGTCACCGGGGACCGCATGGTCCCCGGTGTCGAAGACAGCCACGATCGAGGGATGGTTGAGCGCGGCGACGGCCTGGGCCTCGCGCTTGAACCGGGCCTGGAACTGGGGATCCCGGGCCAGGTCCGGGCGCAGCAGTTTGACGGCGACAGTGCGTCCCAGCCGGGTATCGACACCGCGGAACACGTCCGCCATGCCGCCGCGGCCGATCAGCTCACCCAGCTCATAGCGTCCGCTGAGGACGCGCTGCGTGTTCACAGGGCGATCCTCCCTGTGCGACGGTGTGCGGGGTGTGTTGTTCATGATTTCTTAGGGTGCGGACTTGGTAGGTGAGGGCGTTGCGGCCGAGGCCTTGGCGAGGTGGTAGGTCACGACGCTCCCGGAGGCCACCTTGCTCCCGGACGCGGGGTCCGAGCTCACAAAGGTTCCCGGGTCTTCCTTCTTGTTCGTGGGGCTGACGTCGGCTCCCCTGGCCCAGCGCAGTCCGGCGTTCTGGATGGCCTGCTGGACTTCGGCCTCGCTGGCGCCTGCCGGAATGGACGGGACGGCGACCATTTCCGGCCCCTTGGAGTAGCTCACGGTGATGGTGGTCCCGGGCTGGACCGGACCGGAGGGGTCAATATTGGTGACGGTACCCGGCGTCGCGTCGTTGAAGACCTCGGCGCCGGTGACTTGGAGCCCCTTGCCGACCAGCTCGTTGCGGACGTCGGCGTAGGGGCGCCCCAGGTAGGCGTCCGGGATCAGGTTGATGGCTGCCGGGGTGGACTCGGTGGGCGTCGCGGAAGAGGCAGTGGGGGTGGGGGTCTCGGAGGGCGACGCGGACGACGGCGAGGGGCTGGCGCTGCTCGGCTTCACGCTGTTGGACGTGGGGGCACTTGTGACCGGCGCCTGTGAGGGAAAGAGGTTACCGGCCTGGCTGATGACCACACCGGCCAGGGCGAAAACCACCAGCAGGATCAGCGCAATCAGCGGCCAGGTCCACGGGCTGCGCTTGCGGCGCTGCGGTTCCTCGGCGTGTTCGTCTTCCTCGTCGTACTCTGCTTCGTCCTGCACCCAGTTGCGCTCGGCGGCCAGGGCGTCGGCGCGGTTGAGCGCGTTGCGTGCCCCGTAGCCGCTGGCTGCTGCCGCGCCGGCCGCAAGGCCTGCCGCCGCGCCGGCACCGGCGGCGCCGACGACGGGCAGCGCGGAGGTTGCCGACGTCGACCTGTCCTCCGCGGCGCTGGAGGCAATGACGCTGGTGGCTGCCGTGGGGAGATCGACCGGGGCCGTGATGGGCCCGGTTGCCGCGTCGAAGAGGAGCATGCCCGGAACAGCTGCGTGGGCCGCCGCGATGTCACCGTTGCGGATGGCCTCGGCCGCCTCGGACAGCTTGATGGCATCAGCAGGGCGGTTCTTCGGATCCTTGGCCAGCATCGACATCAGGAGCGCCCGGACGGGCCGCGGCAGTGTCTCCGGCAGCGGCGGCGGCGCATCATTGACCTGGGCCAGCGCGATGGCGATCTGGGACTCCCCGGAGAACGGCCGGTGGCCCGTGAGGCACTCGTAGCCGATCACGCCGAGGGAGTAGATATCCGAGGCTCCGGTGGCCGTCTGCCCCGTGGCCTGTTCCGGTGCCAGGTACTGGGCGGTGCCCATCACCTGACCGGTCTGGGTCAGCGGAACCTGGTCGGCCAGGCGGGCGATGCCGAAGTCGGTGACCTTGACGCGGCCGTCCGGGGTGATGAGCAGGTTTCCCGGCTTGATGTCGCGGTGCACGAGGCCCTGCGCATGGGCGACGGCGAGGGCACGCGCCGTCTGCGCCATCATCGAGAGGGTCCGGTCCGGGGAGAGGACCTGCTCGTGTTCGATGATGCTGCTCAACGGCTGGCCCGGGACCAGTTCCATGACGAGGTAGGCCGAGCCCTCTTCCTCGCCGTAATCGAAGACGTTGGCGATGCCCACGTGGTTCAGGAGCGCGGTATGGCGTGCCTCGGCGCGGAACCGCTGCAGGAACCCGGGATCACCCGTGTATTCCTCCTTGAGCACCTTGATGGCGACAATGCGGCCAAGGATCAGGTCTTTGGCTTTCCAGACTTCTCCCATGCCGCCGATCGCAATGCGTGTGGTCAGCTGGAATCTGCCGCCGAGGGTGATTCCTGAAGTAGGCCTCACTTATTCAACACCGCCTCAAAAATCTTCTTCGCGTTCGGACTGGTTAGGTTTGCGCCGGTGGTGATGTCTACGCCTTCCATGACGATGGTGACAGCCACCTGCGGGTCATTCGCCGGGGCAAACCCGGTGAACCATGAGTTGTTCAAGCCGTTGCCGAGTTCCGCGGTTCCGGTCTTGCCGGCCACCTGGACGCCGGGCACGGCCGCCTGCTTGGCGATGCCGTCGTCAACGACGCTGACCATCCACTCGTTGATTTGCCGCGCGATCTCCGGCGTGGTGGAGGTGCGCAGGGCCTGCGGCTTCGGCTCGCTGATAGTCCGCAGGTCCGGGGCGCGTACGGCCTTGATCAGGCTCGGCTGCATCTGCACGCCGTCGTTGGCGATCGCGGCCGTCATCGTGTTGATCTGGAGCGGGGTGGCCCTGACGTCCCGCTGGCCGATCGAGGACTGCGCCAGTCCTGCGTCGTCCAGCGGATCGCTCGGGAAAAAGCTCGGCGCCGAGTCCAGCTTCAACTGGTCGCCGAAGTCCTGCCCGAAGCCGAACTTTGACGCCTGGTCCCCGATGGCCTGCTGGCCCAGGTCCAGCGCGATGCTGGCGAACGGGGTGTTGCAGGACTGCTGCAGGGCAAACGCGAACGACGCCGTGCTGCGGGTGTAGCAGTTGCCTCCCGCATAGTTGGGGAGCTTGTATTCGATGCCGGGGAACGACATCTCCGCCGGGTTGGGCAGGACGCTGTCCTTGTTGTACTTGCCCGACTTCAGCGCCGCAGCGGTGTCGATGAGCTTGAACACCGATCCGGGCGCCAGCAATGCCCCGGTGGGGCCGCTGACGTTCTGGTTCAGGTTGATCCCGGGGATCTGGTTCAGCTCGTTGTAGTTGGACTGCTCGGCCACCGGATCCTGCGTGGCAATCAGGTTGGGGTCATAAGAGGGCTTGGAGACCATGGCCAGGATCGCGCCGGTCTTCGGGTTGGTGACCACGATGGAACCACGCTGGCCGTCCGGGATGAGGTCGTAGGCAAGCTTCTGGATCTTGGGGTCCAGTGTCAGCTCCACGGACGCGCCCTTGGGCTGGTTGCCGAGGAACAACTGGCCGACCCGGTCGAGGAACTGCTGGTCCGAGCTGCCGGCCAGCACGTCGTTCATCGACTTCTCAAGGCCGGTGAGGCCGTAGTTCTTGGAGAAGTATCCGGTGACTCCCGCGTAGAGCTCGGGCTGGGAATAGGTCCGCTGGAATTTGCAGCTTTCCGTGGCAGGCACGGATTCTGCCACCGGGGTGCCGCCGACAATGATGGCGCCGCGGTCGTTGCAGTAGTTCTGCAGGATGGCGCGCCTGTTCCAGGCGTTGGCTTGGAGCTCGTCTGCGCCGACCACCTGCACGTAGCTGAGCGCGCCGAAGATCAGCACGAACATCGCGATGGCGGCGATCCATGAATTGCGGATGGCCTGGTTCATAGCTGTTTCACCGCCTCGGTGGGTGCGAAGGGACTGGCTTGGGGAGCGGGAGCGCTGGAAGGCTCCGCGGGGAGGTTCTTTCCGGCGCCTGGTTCCTGGCCGGGTGGCAGCGGCGTCGTATCGACCGGCCGGCGCGCGGTGTGCGAGATCATTAGCAGCAGGCCCACGATGATCCAGTTCGCCAGGAGGGAGGATCCGCCGGCGGCGAGGAACGGCGTCGTGAGGCCGGTCAGCGGGATCAGGCGCGTGACGCCGCCAATCACCACAAAGCACTGCAGCGCGATCGCGAAGGAAAGTCCGGTGGCCAGCAGCTTGCCGAAGGCGTCGCGCGTGCCCAGCGCGGCGCGGAAGCCCCGGGTGAACAGCAGCAGGTACATCAGGACGATCGCGAAGACGCCGATCAGCCCGAGTTCCTCACCGAATGAGGCGATGATCATGTCGCTGTTGGCGAACGGGACGAGGTTGGGGCGGCCCTGGCCGAGGCCGGTGCCGACCAGGCCGCCGTTGGCCATGCCAAACAGGCCTTCGACGATTTGGAGGCTGCCGCCGAACTCCCGGCCGTAGACCTCAGGGGTAAAGGCATTGAGCCAGCCGTCGATCCGCAGGGCGACGTGGGAGAACGCCTTGGCCGCCACGAAGCCGCCTACCACCATCAGGACGAGTCCGATGATGACCCAGCTGATGCGGCTCGTCGCGACGTAGATCATGACGAGGAACAGGCCGAAGAACAGGATCGAGGTGCCGAGGTCGCGCTGGAAGACGAGCACACCGATGCTGACGAGCCAGGCCGTGATCATCGGTCCCATGTCTTTGAACCGCGGGAACTGCACCGGGCCGATCTTGCGGCCGGCCAGCAGGATCAGGTCCCGGTTTGAGGAAAGGTACCCGGCAAAGAATATGGCGAGTGTGATCTTGGCGATTTCACCCGGCTGGAAGGTCATGGAACCGATCTTGATCCAGACGCTCGCGCCCAGGACTTCTCCGGCCGAGATGCCCGGAACCAGCGGCAGGACGAGGAGCGCCGCACTGACGGCCAGCGAAATATAGGTGAAGCGGCGCAGGATCCGGTGGTCCTTGAGGAACCAAATGACGGCGATCGCGACCGCCATGGCCACCAGGGTCCAGCGGAGCTGGTTGTTGCCGGTGTCTTCGCCCACCCTGTCCAGCCGGTGGATCATGGCAAGGCCCAGTCCGTTGAGAGCGACCACGAGCGGAAGTATTACTGGATCGGCATATTTTGCGCGGATCCGCAGCACCACGTGGAAGGCCAATGCGGCTGCCGCCAGGAGGCCGGACTGGAACCAGAAGTCAGTGTCGAACGCTTTCTGCCGGTCCACGCCTACGAGGGCCTGGGCGCCGATCCCGACGGCGAGGGCCAGGACCAGAAGGACAAGCTCCACGTTCCGTCGCGGCTTGGGCACGGGGTCGATGGGTGTCATTTGGCCCCCTCGCAGATCGTTGTCGGAGCGGGGGACGCCGAAGGCTTGGCCGCTCCCGGCGCAGCTGTAGCCCCGGGTGTCGCGGTGGCGCCCGGCGAGGCCTTGGCTCCGGGGGTGGCACTGGCGCCGGCCGTCACGGAGGGGGACGGCGTGAGGCACTCATCGGCCGGGGCTGTGGTACCGGTGCGCTCAAGGTTCTTGACGATCCGCTGTGCGTCGTAGAGATCTCGGGCAGGCACCGTCTGGCGGACCCGCTGCTGCGAGAATTCCGGAAGGTCGGACATCTTAATATCGGTCACCGCTTCGAGAGTGGAAAGCTGGATGGGTCCCAGGCGCTGGGAGACCCCGTTGAAGATGGCCACATGCTGATCGTGCTCGCCGATGTAGTAACGCGTCTGGGTCCAGGCGTAGCCAAGCCAGAGCCCGATTGCCAGCAGCGCGACGATGGCGGCGGCAATGGACACCGTGAGCCAGCGGCGCGGCCGGCCGGCAGCCTTGAATTCTTCGGTGTCCTCGCGGGTCTGTTCCGACTTGTGCGTGAGGACCGTGGCCGCGCGCCGGGCCACGGTGCGTCCGGCGATCGACGGAATGGACCCTGATTCCGCCGCTGCGGCGGCGGCTCCAACAAGTTCGTGCGGACGGGTGGAGAGCTCTTCGCGCAGGACTTCGGCCGAGAGATGTTCGCCCAGATGCGGGTCCGTAGTGGTCTCGGGTTCTTTGTTGCCAGCCGTCTTGTCCGCTTCCTTGCCTTCGGACGCGGGGGCGGGGGCCTGCTTGCCCGTCGCGGCCGGGGACCCGCCAGCGGGTCCAGCGGCGCCGGCACTGCCGGCCAGTGCTCCGGGCAACGCGGCGGCTGAAGGCCCGGCGCCGGGGGCTGCCGGCGCGGGGACGACGTCGACGGCGGCGGTCCGGACGTCGTCGGGCGTCTGCTCGCCGATGTCCAGCACCACAACGGTCACGTTGTCCGGGGCGCCGGCTTCCAGGGTCAGTTCAATGAGCAGGTCGGCGCATTCGTTGAGGTCCTTGGTTTCCCGAACCGTGCGCTCCACGACATGGCCCGCCACGTAGTTCAAACCGTCCGAGCACAGCAGCCAGCGTTCCCCGGGCTGGACGGCGAGGGTATCAAGGTCCAGCTCAGGGCTGGCATCGACGTCGCCCAGGACCCGCATGAGGACATTCTTGTGCGGATGCGTTTCGGCTTCTTCGGGCCGCAGGCGGCCTTCGTCGATGAGGCGCTGGACAAAGGTGTGGTCGATGCTGACCTGTTCCCACTCGCCGTTGCGCAGCCGGTAGGCCCGGGAGTCTCCGATGTGGGCGAAATGAAGCTTGCCCTCAGCGAGCAACAGGGCGGTGACTGTGGTGCCCATCCCGGCGAGCTTCGGATTGATATGGACCAGTTCGGACAGCAGGGAGTTTGCGGTCTGGATTTCGTCGGCCAGGACAGTGCCGGCGTCGCTGTCGTAGTCATCATGATCCAGGTGGATCATGTCCAGGACGGTCGCTGCCGAGGCGACATCGCCGCCGGCGTGGCCTCCCATGCCGTCGGCGACGACGGCGAGGTGCCGGCCCGCGTAGGCAGAGTCGTCGTTCTTGGCGCGCACACGGCCGACGTCCGAACGCGCGGCGTAGCGCATGATGAGTGGCCGCTTCGGGGCAGTTGCCTTGCCTTCGGCCCTGTCTGCGGGAAGATCCGGGGCAGCCATGGCTACGGCCTCAATTCAATGACCGTCTTGCCGATTCTCACGGGGACGCCCAGCTCCACCGGGAGGGCCCGGGTCAGCTGCTGGTCTGCCAGATACGTGCCATTCGTGGAGCCGAGGTCCTCGATGAACCAGCGGCTGCCCTGCGGGAACAGGCGGGCGTGGCGGCCCGAGGCATAGTCATCCTCCAGGACAAGCGTGGCTTCCTGCGCCCGGCCCAAGAGGATGGGGCTCGCCGCCAGCGGGAGCGTGGTGCCCTTGAGTGGGCCCTCGGTCACCACGAGTTGGCGTGCCTGCTGCTTGACGGGTGCGGGCGGGGGCTCGGCCAGGGATGGGTTCTTGCGCACCTGCCGTGCCGTGGGGGCTCCGGCCGCTGCCTTGCGGCCGATCATCAGATCCCGGCGCATGGCCGAGACGATGCCGAAGATCAGCACCCACAGGAGGATAAGAAACCCGAAACGCAGGGCCGTAATGGTCAGTTCGCTCATGCGCGTCCGCCTGTTGTGGCGGGCAGTAGGCGGAAAATGATTTTGGTCCGTCCCATCGTGATTGTGGCGCCGTCAGTAAGTTCCGAACTGCCCACGATCTTTTGGCCGTTGACATAGCTGCCGTTCGTGGAGCCGAGATCGATCGCCTGGGCCGAACCCGGCCCCGTCCGGATTTCCAGGTGGCGGCGCGAAACACCGGTGTCGTCAATGAGGATGTCCGCGTCCGAGGACCGTCCGAGGACGATCGACGGCGCGTTGAGAGAATAGCGCTGCCCGTCGATGTCAAGCACGGGTTGAAGCTGCGCGGGCTGGCGGGTTGGAGCGGCCGGCACATTGCCGTGAACTCCCGGATGGGCCGGGACGGAAGGTGCAGTGGCCTTTTCGGTCCGCGAGGTGATGTCGAAATTTCCGGCGCGCTGCTCCTCATCGCGGCGGAAACTGATCCGGACCGGTCCCTGGAGGGTATAGCCCTGGCTGCGGACGTGGTTGATGACGACGTCGCACAGTTCTTCCGCAAGCGGGGTGCCCCATTCCTGGGCGCGCTGGAAATCGTCGGGGCTGAGGAGAACATCAAAAACGTTGGGGGCCAGCGTGCGTCCCGCGGCAATGGTGATGGCCTTGTTGTCCACTTCGCCACGGAGCCGGCTTGCGATTTCGACAGGCTCAACCTGGGCGCGAGAGCCGGTGGAGAAGACGCCGCGGACGGCCTTTTCGATGCCGCGCTCGACTTTGTCCAGCAATCCCATGGTCCTTCTCCTTTCCTGATGGCTGCCGGGCAGCGTTCGTTCCGGAACTCGGTTTCCAACTTTTGCGAGCCCGCTGTCCGCGGACACTCCTACATCAGATACTACTGGGCGTGTCTGGGAATGGCCTCAATGGACGCCCCCGGTGCGACGCCGAAAGAAGCCCCGGCCACGCCCTGAAGTGCGCGGACATCCCCGGTGCGGCCGTCCCGGCGGTACCCGCCGCGGGGCCCGGCAGCAGGGCGCCCGGACCTCGGAATACACCCGGAACGGCCACCCATCCGGCCCGATTGGTGTTTTCCCGCAATTGTCCGTTATGCTTGATCTCGCTGCTTTTACGAGGTTGGCGGTCCGGGAAACCGGCCCTATCCGGGTGGAAGAAGTTGCGCGCGAGTGGCGGAACGGCAGACGCGCTGGCTTCAGGTGCCAGTGTCCGAAAGGGCGTGGGGGTTCAAATCCCCCCTCGCGCACGCAATCGTAAGAACCCCGGTCTTGGGACCGGGGTTCTTTCGTTTAACCCACGTGGCTGGAATCACCGATCCACGAAGCTGGACGGGCCAATGGCGTCGGGGTTTCCCCGCCTTCAGAGGCTTGGGGCGGCGTGTTGCGCCGGACCGCCGGCGTTTGGCGGTCCCCTGGCGTTGAAGGCGGGGAAACTCTAACCCGCTACGCGGTCCGCAGCGCCCCGAGTCCGGCCAGGAGTGCCTCGAGTCCCAGGCTGAAAGCGACGTCGGCCGGTTTTTCATGGCTGTCCTCGGCCAGGCGCTGGACGGCGGAGGTGAAATTCGGCGTCGAGGACGCCATGCTGCCGGAATCGAAGATGTCCGCCGGCGCCGTGGCGTCGTAGGCCGAGCCAAAGATGAAGGACTCGAGCGCCACGATGGCCGGAATGATGCGCTCTTGCGGGAAGCCCGCGCGGCTGAAGCCGGCGCTGACGGCCTCATACATGGCAAGCGTCCTGGGCGCATCGGCGACGGGCAGTACGGCGATGACAGGGATCAGGGGCGTGTGCTTGGAGAACACGTCGCGGTAGCTCCAGGCCCAGTCCCGCACGGCCTGCTCCCAGGGTCCGGACTCGAACGCGGCGACGTCCACGAACGAGGTCAGGTGGTCCTGGACCAGGACCAGGACGTCCCGCTTGGAGGAGACATGGTTGTACAGCGCAGACGGCGCAACGTTGAGGGTTCTCGCCAGAGCCGCCATGGTGAAGCCGTCGTAGCCGCTCTTGCCGATCAGCTGCAGGGCTGCCAACGTGATGCCCGCCTGGTCCAGCACGGCCGCGGCCGGCCGGCCCACGCGGCGGCGCGGATTGGTAGCGGAGCTGTGCGGATCCGCGGGGGCGCTGGTTGCTGCCGTCATTCCGGGCCTTTCTGCTCAGCTTGGCTGGCGGTTTCGGATGTTCCCATTCTGCTCCCACTTTACGGGCGAAATTTTCTTTAGCCGGGGGGTCTTCCCCAATCCGGCAGAAAGTCCTATCATCATAAATGAACGTCATTCATTTAGTGGTCCGCATCACCTAAGCGGCCACGGGGAGGAATCATCATGCTGGAACTTGACCGCGACGTCGTCATCGTCGGAGCAGGCCCGTCCGGGCTGACCGCCGCACGCCAACTGAAGAAGGCCGGACTGAGCGTCGCAGTGCTCGAGGCGCGGGACCGCGTCGGCGGCCGGACCTGGACCGACACCATCGACGGCGCCATGCTCGAAATCGGCGGCCAGTGGGTTTCGCCGGATCAGACGGCGCTTCTGGCGCTGATCGAAGATCTTGGACTGCAGACGTACTCCCGCTACCGCGACGGCAAATCCGTCTACATCGGCGCGGACGGCAAGCGCACCCTCTACACCGGTGAGACCTTCCCGGTCAGCGAAACCACGGCCGCCGAAATGGACAAGCTCACGGCCTTGCTGGACTCCCTGGCCGCGGAAATCGGTCCCGAGGAGCCGTGGGCACACCCCAAGGCCCGCGAGCTGGACACCATTTCCTTCCACCACTGGCTGCGGGAGAATTCCTCAGATGAGGAAGCCTGCAACAACATCGGCCTGTTCATCGCCGGCGGCATGCTGACCAAGCCCGCCCACGCCTTCTCCGCCCTGCAGGCCGTCCTGATGGCAGCCTCCGCCGGGTCCTTCACCAATCTCACGGATGAGGACTTCATCCTGGACAAGCGGGTTGTCGGCGGGATGCAGCAGGTTTCGCTGCTGCAGGCAGCGGAACTGGGGGACGACGTCGTCCTGGACAGCCCGGTCCGCACCATCAACTGGGCCGAAGACGCGAGCGGCGCACACCGTGTCACGGCCGTTTCCGAACGGGCCATCGTGAACGCCCGCTTCGTCATCATGGCCGTGCCGCCGAACCTCTACTCCCGGGTGTCCTTCAACCCGCCGCTGCCCCGCCGCCAGCACCAGATGCACCAGCACCAGTCGCTGGGCCTGGTCATCAAGGTTCACGCCGTCTACAGCACGCCGTTCTGGCGTGAAGACGGCCTCTCCGGCACCGCGTTCGGCGCCGGCGCCCTGGTGCAGGAGGTCTACGACAACACGAACCACGAGGACCCCCGCGGCACGCTGGTGGGCTTCGTCTCGGACGAGAAAGCCGACGCCATGTTCGAGCTCAGCGCAGAGGACCGCCGCCGTGCCATCCTCGAATCGATCGCGTCCTTCCTCGGCGAGAAGGCCCTGGATCCCGAGGTCTACTACGAGTCCGACTGGGGCTCGGAGGAATGGACCCGCGGTGCCTACGCCGCGAGCTACGACCTCGGCGGCCTGCACCGTTACGGCAAGGACCAGCTGAAGCCGGTCGGTCCGATCTACTGGTCCTCCTCCGACCTCGCGGCCGAGGGCTACCAGCATGTCGACGGCGCCGTGCGGATGGGGCAGATCACGGCGGCACGGATCGTCGCCGCCGCGGACCGCGCGTCCGTCACCTCCTAAAAATCACCCAACAGTCCTGTTCAGTTCAGTAAGGAGAGCGGCCGGATGCGTTACGTAGTGGGGTACTCAGCCAATGCCAGAGGCCACGATGCGGTCAATCTGGCCGTTTCCCTGGCTCTCGGGCGCGGAGCGAGCCTGGAACTTGTGCTGGTGGTTCCCGAAGTGCAGCAGTTCGGGGCCGCCCACGCACCCAGGGTCGGATTCGAGCACCTGCTCAATGAGCAGGCGCAGGAGTGGCTGGACCAGGCGCTGGCACTGGTTCCGGCCGGTGTCCCGGCCCGGGCCCACGTCCGCAGCGGCGATTCCGACGCCCACGCGCTCATCGCGGCCGCCGAGGAGTTCGGGGCGGACCTGCTCATCATCGGTGCCACCAGCAGCGGGATCTTCAAGCGGTTCTCGATCGGGTCGGTGGCCAGCGCCCTGCTCCACGCCTCCACCGTTCCGGTGGCCCTGGCACCGCATGGCTACCACCGGCAGGAGGCCCTGACCCGGATCAGCTGCGGGCTCGGCACCCGGGCGGGCGCCGAGAAGCTGCTCGATTTCGCCCTCGGCATGGCCACGAACCGGGACGTCCCGCTGCGCGTGGTGTCGCTTCTGGCGCTCGACGGCGGCGATGCTGCCGGTGCCGCCAGCGCCGCCGAAGCGGCCCGGGAGTACGCGACGAAGCACCTTGCCGCCGCCCTGCCCGGTGGCGAGCAGGACGTCCGGGAGGAACCGAAGACGGAAGTCGTCGTCGCGCAGGGCCGCAGCATCGAGGAAGCGGTGGACCGACTGGACTGGGAAGACGGCGAGGTCCTGTTGATCGGATCGAGCAGGCTTGCCACGAGCCGGTCCATCTTCCTCGGCAGCACGGCCAACCGCATTCTGCGCGCCCTGCCGGTGCCGATGATTGTGGTCCCGAGTGACTATGAACTCAAGCAGATGAACCATTCAGCGTCGAATGACGTCCCCCGAGAGGCACAAAAATGAGCGCCGACCACGCGATGTCCAATACGTCGCAAACCGGACAGCACCCCGGACAGAACCCCGAAGACCAGCACGGACTCAGCGAGAAGGGCCTGAAAGCAGGCTCGGTGGGCCTGATTGGCGCCGTTGTGATCGGCGTTTCCTGCATCGCCCCGGCGTATACCTTGACGGCGGCCCTGGGCCCCACCGTCGCCGAGGTCGGCGTGCACCTGCCGGCGATCTTCCTGGTGGGCTTCGTCCCGATGCTGCTCGTGGCGTTCGGCTACCGCGAGCTGAACAACGCCATGCCCGACGCCGGCACCTCCTTCACGTGGGCCTCGCGGGCCTTTGGCCCGTGGCTTGGCTGGATGGGCGGCTGGGGGCTCGTTGCGGCGACCATCATCGTGCTCTCGAATCTGGCCGCCGTCGCGGTGGACTTCTTCTACCTGATGCTGGGGCAGATCTTCGGCAGTCCGGACCTCGCCGATCTCACCAAGAACCTGCCGCTGAATATCGCCACCACGCTGGTGTTCATTACGCTCGCGTGCTGGATCTCGTACCGCGGCATGGAAACCACCAAGACGGTCCAGTACGTGCTCGTGGGATTCCAGCTACTGGTGCTCGGCTGGTTCGCCGTGGCTGCGTTCAGCCACGTCGCCAACGGAACCGCTTTTGACGCCACGGCCATCGCGCCGGACTGGTTCAACCCCTTCGCGGTCGAATCCTTTTCCGCCTTTGCCGCCGGCGTTTCGCTGTCCATCTTCATTTACTGGGGCTGGGACGTCACGCTGACCATGAATGAGGAGACCAAGAACCCGGAAAAGACCCCGGGCCGCGCCGCTACCGTCACCGTGCTGGTCATCGTGATCATCTACATGACCGTTGCCCTGGCCACGCTGTCGTACGCCGGAATCGGTACGGAAGGCCTGGGCGCCGGCAACCCGGAGAACCAGGGCAGCATCTTCGCCGTCCTCGCGGGACCCGTGATGGGCCCCTTCGCCATCCTGATGTCCCTGGCCATCCTCAGCAGCTCGGCCGCGTCACTGCAGTCCACCTTCGTCTCGCCCGCGCGGACCCTGCTGTCGATGGGCCACTACAAGGCCCTTCCGAAGAAGTTCAGCAGGATCAGCCCCACGCACAAGTCGCCGAGCTATGCCACGATCGCCTCGGCCGTGGCGGCCGCCGCGTTTTACGTCATTACCCGCACGACGTCGGAGAACGCGCTGTGGGACACCATCACGGCCCTGGGCATGATGATCTGCTTCTACTACGGCATCACCGCGCTGGCCTGTGTCTGGTTCTTCCGCGCCGAGGCGTTCAGCGGAGCGCATGCGTTCTTCTTCAAGTTCCTCGCGCCCCTCCTGGGCGGCGTTATCCTGCTGGTCATGTTCTTTAAGACCGCCTACGACTCCATGGATCCGGCATACGGTTCAGGCTCCTCGATCGGCGGTCTGGGACTGGTCTTCATCCTTGGCATGGGCGTCATCCTGCTGGGCGTGGTGCTCATGCTGGTCATGGCCAAGGTGCGGCCCGAGTTCTTCAAGGGCGAGGTCCTGTCCCGGGGAAATTGAGTCCGCGGCCTGTTCCGGTCAGAGAGGTCCCCATCCGGCAGCCCTTGGAAAGTAAGCACACTTACCAATAGGCTGTCCGGAGGGGGACCTTCCTCCGTGGAACGAGAACGAGGTGAGAGCATGTCGGATGCCGCCAGCATCAGTAAAGTCACGGACATCATCAACGATTCGCACATCGGAATGTTCACCACCATCAACGAAGAAGGCGCGCTCGTCAGCCGGCCGCTGGCCGTCCAGGAGGTCAAGGACGACGGCGACATGTGGTTCTTCACGTCGGCGACCACCTCGCAGGTGGCCCACATCCGGGCGAACCCGGCCGTGAACGTTTCCTTCGGCAAGCGCACCGAATGGGTCTCCGTTGCCGGGACCGCCGAAGTCGTGACCGACCGGCAGCTGATCCATGACATGTGGAACCAGGTGGTGGAGGCCTGGTTCCCGGACGGACCGGACACCCCGGAGGTGGTTCTGCTGCACGTCGACTCGGACTCCGCCGAGTACTGGACCAGCCCGGGCGGCACAGCGGCCACCGCGCTGCAGTGGATCAAGTCCAAGGTCACCAACGGCCGCATGAGCGTCGGCGAGAGCGCAACCGTAGAGCTGTAGCGTGCCGGACCGGGCCGGCGGGGAATCCGGGCTGCTGCCGGCCGATTCCTAGTCGATGATTTTCAGGCCGGTGCCCCAGTTGAAGTCGGGATACGCGGGGTTGGCCTGCAGCGCCATGATCAGCAGCTGGAAGCCTTCGAGCTCGCGGGCGTGGCGCAGTCCGCCGACCTGGAGCGGACGCAGCCCTGCGGCCTCGGCGAAGGCTGCGACCTCGTTGCGGGCCTGTTCCGAGTCCGATGCGATGAAGACATCCAGCGGCATGCCGCCCTTGGTCCCGGCGCCGAGCGTGCCGGCGAAGGTGGTGTTGAACGCTTTCACCACCCGTGCGCCTGGTAGCAGCGCGGCGATTTCTTCGGCCGCTGACGTCCCCGGGCCGACCACCAGGGAATCAAAAGTTTCGGTGTCGATCGGATTGCTGATCTCCACGACCGTCTTGCCGCTGAGCGTGTCGCCGAAATGCGTGGCAACTTCCTTCGCGGGGCCGAAGTAGAGCGCGAGGACGACGATGTCGCCCTCGGGAACCTCGCTCAGGCCGCCGGAGGTGGTGGTGCCGCCAAGTTCAGCAGCGAGCTTGGCGGCATTCTCCGGCGTCCGGTCCAGAACCTGGACGGAGCGGCCGGCGGCGACGGCCCGGGTTCCGATCGCCCGTGCCATATTTCCGCTGCCGATGATCGTGATGTCAGTCATGGTGGTTCCTTCCGAGGTTGGGCGGGAACTGCGGAATCAGCAATTCCGGAGGTCAGCTGTGGGCGCGGTCCGGGCCGTGGAGCCCCGCGGGGTTGACGCCGGCCGCGCGTTCAGCGGCAGCCAGGGCACGTTCCAGCTGGTCCACTGCCGGAGCGTACGCCGTGTCAGCCGAGCCGCGGTCCGTGCGGCCGCCGGGACGGCCGGCGGCCTTGATGGCCCGGATCAGGGCGGCCGTTTCCGGTTGCCGGGGATCGCTCATCGCCGGGTAGTCAATCGAGTACCCGGGATCGAGCTCGTAGCGTTGCCACCGGGCGAGGGCGTTCTTGTGCCGCTCAGCAGCGGCCTCATTCATGAGCTGAGTCTTCCGGCCTGCCCGGCGCGATTCCTGCCGGCGGAGCAGCCGGGGAGCGGCCGCAAAAGCCGCCAGGGCCGTCACGGCGGCCAGCATGCCGAGCGCCAGGCCTGCCCAGGGCCACGTGAAGCAGGCGATCAGGACGGCGGGAACCACAACGGCGAGTCCGGCGAAAACGTCCCAAAATGCGCCGTCTGCGCCCTCTGAGCGTCCCTCGCCGGCTGCCAGGTGCTTGCGGGCCAGGTACATCGAGACGAATGCAGCCCCGGCAACCACGAGCGCAAGGGCCAGGAACTGCCCTGCCGCGAGGGCACCGGATTGTGAGAGCGACGTCATTGCACACCTCCGGCGGAACCGTCCCGGACGGCGCTGTTCCGCTAGTTCCATTGGAATCCCTCGCGGCGGGGCCGTCAATGGCCCTTCGGCCCTGCCGGACAGCCGGCAGGACCCCCGCCGGCGAGCCGGGGACGGCCGCCGCTGAGGCAGTCACGAAGGCCGCGCCCCGGTTCCTTCAGGGGTACTCCCGGCGTACCCTAGGGGCCATGCGACTGAAAATGTGCAGTATCCACGTCAAGGACCCGGCCTCGGCCCATGAGTTCTACACCGGCATCCTGGGCTTTGAAACGCTGATGGCCATGCCGGAGCACAACCTCTTCATCGTTAAGGATCCGGACGGGGCCGGCGGCGCCGGACTGCTGCTGGAGCCCAGTGACAACCCGATCGGGGCGGCCTACATGAACGGCCTGCACGACGCCGGAATTCCGGCGATCGTCTTTGGCGTGCCCGACGTGCGCGCCGAATATGCCCGGCTGGCGGCCAAGGGCGTGATGTTCCAGGCGGAGCCGTCCGAGGGCCCCGGCGGGACCACCGCAGTGTTGGATGACGGCTGCGGCAACTACGTGCAGCTGCACCAGGACTAGCCACACCAGGACCGGCCGCATTAGGTTCGGCGGGAGGGCCCAGGATCAGCCCCACTCAAGTCATATCAGCGGCTCACTTTGTCCTTGTCCGGGTGCTCGTCGCCGATATGGCCGGGCGCGGTGGCGGCCAGGACCCGCTCCACGAAGGAGGCATACTCCTCCATGTAGTGGCGCAGCAGCTTGGCCGTGGCCTCGTCTTTGACCTCGCCGTCCTCGCCGTAGACCTCCGGAGCGAGGACTGCATCACTGCCGTGCCGATGCCGCCGGGGGAGGCGCCGATGATCCCGGTGGGCTTGCGGGCGAAGGAATTGGTGCCCGAGGGCCGGGATCCCCAGTCGATGGCGTTCTTGAGTGCCCCGGGAATGGACCGGTTGTATTCGGGCGAGACAAACAGGATGCCGTCGGACGCGGCGATTGCCATGGCCTGTTTCCTTCCCGATGCTCCGCCGGTGGCTGGTGGATGGGAAGTGAACATGGGGATCGGACCGGCGGTCCCGACTCACCCCGCGAGCATAGTCCTGCGTCCGCGGGATGAAAATAGAAACCGGGATGAGCCCTCCGCCGCTATTCGGCCTTGGCGCGGGCCTTTTTGGCGTCCTTCTTGGCGGCCTCGTCCTTGACCCGCTGGGCCTCGGCGCGGACGGCGGCGTGGGTGGAGCGTTCGGCGACCAGCCACGCGGGGGGAGCCTGCAGCAGCGCGGTGATTTCCGCCGTCGTCAGCGCTTCCTCAACGCCGCCGCGGGCCAGGCCGCTGATGGAGACGTTGAGCTTTTGCGCGACCACCGGGCGGGGGTGCGGGCCGTTGCGGCGCAGTTCCGCGAGCCACTCCGGCGGGTTGGCCTGGAGCTCGGCGAAATCGGCGCGGGTGATGACCGAATCCTGGAACTCCTGGGGTGTTGCGGGCAGGTAGATGCCAAGCTTCTTGGCAACGGTGGCCGGCTTCATGGACTGGGAGTTTGCAGAGGTCATGCTTCAAGGGTATCCGGCCAGAGGCTGACCGGGCACCGGCACTGAGGCCTGCACGAGCCCGGGCGGTACTGTGAACATGTGTCCGCAGCCGATGAAACACCCCAGACCCCCGACGAAACCGCCGTCCCGGCCGAAGCAGCAGCGCGGGAGCTGCGCTTCGCGTACGTCGCCGGCGTCACGCCCGGAAAATGGATCCGGCGCTGGGAGGAACGGATGCCCGATGTTCCGTTGCACTCCTTTATGTCCGACGACGGCGCCCAGCTCGCCGTGCTCCGCGACGGTTCCGCGGACCTGAGCTTCGTCCGGTTGCCGGTGGAACGCGACGGCCTCAGTGTGATCCCGCTGTACGAGGAACAGCCGGTGGTGGTGGCACCCAAGGGACACGAGATCTCGGTGTTCGAGGAAGTGGACCTGGCGGACCTCTCCAAGGAGACCTTCCTTGACGTGCAGGAACTTGGCGGCGCCGCGATGGCCCTGCAGGTGGTGGCGACCGGTGCCGGGCTGGTGATCCTGCCGATGTCCGTGGCCCGGCACTTCAATGTCAAAGACACCGTGGCCCGGAAACTCACCGGTGCGCCCGTCACGGAGATCGCCCTGGCGTGGCCCAGCGACTCCACGGATGAGGTGATCGAGGAATTCATCGGGATTGTCCGCGGGCGAACCGCGGCGAGCTCCCGCCAGCCCTCGGCGCAGCAGGAAAAGCCCAAGCGGGAGCCCAAGCCGGACCGGCGCGGCCCCGCGGTCAAGAAACCCAAGGTGGCCCAGCGGTACGCGCCGAACCCGGACAAGGGCCGCGGCAAGGGATCCCGGAAAAAGGGCAAACGCTAGGGCGTAGCCGAGTGAGGGCCGGCACGCATAGGCTCGGTCCGTGGACATCGTCGAATTCCTGACCGCACGGATAAGAGAAGACGAAGCTGCCGCCCTGAAGCTGCTCGGCGACCCCACCCTGGCCGTTTCCGGCGAGTGGTACGAACGCCGCCTGCTTCGCGAGTGCGAGGCCAAACGCCGGCTGATCGACATCATTGAATCCGCCCGGCAGTCCGTCCTGGCGGCGCTGGTCAGCCAGGAACTGGCCGACGCCGGATGGGTGCCGGACGTGATCGAATGGACCACCCTGTCCTTGAACACCCTGGCCCTGCCGTACGCCGACCACCCCGAATTCCAGGCCCGCTGGCGGACCCCCGGGTAGGGATGCGGAAAACCGTGCCGGACGCCGGCGCATGTGACGCCGGAAACACGCGGGAAATCTTCCCAGCCTACGCTGGTCACACCGCGGCATCCGCGGTCCGCCAGCCGGGCGGTTCTTGAAGGGATTCCGTCATGCACTTATTGCCCCGTGAGCAGGAAAAACTCATGATCGTGGTCGCGGCGGACCTCGCCCGGCGCCGCCAGGCACGCGGCCTGAAGCTGAACTTCCCCGAGGCCGTCGCCGTCATTAGCTATGAACTGATCGAGGGCGCCCGGGACGGCCGGACCGTGGCAGAGCTCATGAGTTACGGAACCACCCTCCTGGGTCGCGACGACGTCATGGAGGGCGTGCCGGAAATGATCCACGACGTCCAGATCGAGGCCACCTTCCCGGACGGCACCAAGCTCGTCACCGTCCACGATCCCATCCGCTAGGAGAGCCCTGATGATTCCCGGAGAATACGTTCTCGGCACCGCGCCGCTGACGATCAATGCCGGCCGCGAGGCGGTTGACGTCGCCGTGACCAACACCGGTGACCGGCCCGTCCAGGTGGGCTCGCACTACCACTTTGCCGAAGCGAACGCCGCGCTGCAGTTCGACCGGCAGGCAGCCTACGGCCGCCGCCTGGACATTCCGGCCGGCACCGCCGCACGGTTCGAACCGGGGGACAGCAGGACCGTCCGGCTGATCGAACTCGCGGGCCGCCGTGAAGTGTACGGCCTCAGCAACGCCGTCAATGGCAGACTCCGCGAGACAGGACTCCACGTTTCCGAGGGGACAGGTGACGCACAGTGAGTTTCGAATTGTCCCGCAGGCAGTACGCGGACCTCTACGGCCCGACGACTGGAGACTCCATCCGCCTGGCCGACACCGATCTGTTCCTTGAGATCGAGAATGACCTCACCGTCTACGGCGAGGAAGTGGTGTTCGGCGGCGGCAAGGTGATCCGCGACGGCATGGGCCAGAACGGCCAACTGACCCGGGACGGGGACGACAGTACTGGTTTCGGCAGTGTTGGTTCCGGCGGCGGAGTTCCGGACACCGTGATCACGAACGTCGTGGTGCTGGACTACACCGGCATCTACAAGGCCGACGTCGCGCTCCGGGACGGCCACATCTTCCGGATCGGCAAGGCAGGCAACCCGCAGATCACTGACGGCGTGGACATCGTGATCGGTGCCAGCACCGAGATCATTGCCGGCGAACGGAAGATCCTGACCGCCGGCGGCGTGGACTCCCACATCCACTTCATCTCCCCGGACCAGGTCCCCGCCGCCCTGTGCAGTGGGGTGACCACGATGGTGGGCGGCGGCACCGGCCCCGCCGAAGGCACCAAGGCCACCACGGTCACGCCCGGGAAATGGCACATCCAGCGGATGCTGCAGGCCGCCGAAGGGCTGCCGATCAACATCGGCCTGTTCGGCAAGGGGCACGCGTCCGCCGTCGAACCCCTGGCCGAACAAATCCGCGCCGGCGCGATCGGGCTGAAAGTCCATGAGGACTGGGGCTCCACCACCTCCTCGATCGAAACCTCGCTGCAGGTCGCGGACCAGTACGACGTCCAGGTGGCCATCCACACCGACACCCTGAACGAGTGCGGCTTCGTGGAGGACACCATCCGGGCCATCGACGGCCGCGTGATCCACACCTTCCACACCGAGGGCGCCGGCGGTGGCCACGCCCCGGACATCATCAAGATCGCCGGGCTGCCCAACGTGCTGCCGGCCTCCACGAACCCCACGCTGCCGTACACGCGCAACACGATCGAAGAGCACCTGGACATGCTCATGGTGTGCCACCACCTGAACCCGGACATCCCGGAGGACGTGGCATTCGCGGACTCCCGCATCCGCGCCGAAACCATCGCCGCCGAGGACGTCCTGCAGGACCTGGGTATCTTCGCGATCACGTCCTCGGACTCCCAGGCAATGGGCCGGGTGGGTGAGGTCATCATCCGCACCTGGCAAGTGGCGGACAAGATGAAGAAGCAGCGCGGCGTGTTGAAGGATCCTGACGGTGGCGTGCACGGTGCGGCGTCCGGTCTGGGCGCGGAGAGCGATAACTTCCGGTTGAAGCGGTACGTGGCGAAATACACCATCAACCCGGCCATCGCGCAGGGCATGGCCGATTCCATCGGCTCCGTGGAGGTCGGCAAGTTCGCGGACCTCGTGCTCTGGGATCCTGCGTTCTTCGGAGTCAAACCGGAGCTGGTTCTCAAGGGCGGCCAGATCGCCTACGCCCTCATGGGGGACGCCAACGCCTCCATCCCCACCCCGCAGCCGCGCACCATGCGGCCGATGTTTGCCGCCTACGGCAAGGCACTCCAGCAGTCCTCCATCACCTTCCTGTCCCAGGCAGCCATAGAGGCCGGGGTCCCGGAAGAACTCGGACTGGAGAAGGTCATCCGGCCGGTGTCCGGCATCCGCAGCCTGACCAAGGCGGACCTGAAGTACAACGGCGCCACCCCGGAGATCGAGGTGGACCCGGAAACGTACAAGGTGACGGTCGACGGCGAGGACGTCACGTGCGAACCGTCGGACGTCCTGCCCATGGCGCAGCGCTACTTCCTTTTCTAGGCTTCCAGAGGAGACGAACATGATCATCGAAAAGATCCTCGGCAACACACACGACCTTCCTCCCGGGCCGGACCCGTACGCCGGGCTGCACCAGGAAAAGGTCATCCTGCCCAGCGCCCAGCTGGTCAAGCGCATCCAGCGCGTCACCACCGACCACGGCAAAGAGTTGGGCCTGCGCCTCCCCTCCGGTTCCGGGGACCTGCGCGACGGCGACATCCTGCACGTGGCCGAGACCAACATGATCGTTGTCTCGGTGCTGCCCACCGACGTCCTGGTGATCGCCCCGCGCTCCATCCACGAGATGGGCGTGGTGGCGCACTCCCTGGGCAACCGGCACCTGCAGGCCCAGTTCTTCGATGCGTCCTCGGACTATGGGGCAGAGGTAATGGTGTGCCAGTACGACCACACCGTGGAGGACTATCTCAAACACGTCGGAGCGCCCTACGACCGCCAGGAACGCGTGATGCCCGTCCCCTTCCGCCATGCCGAACATTCGCACTAGTTCCGCAGTTAAGCGGGTGGCGATTGGGTGCGCCACCCCGGATTGGGGGCCGTGCCCGTCCCCAGCCGCTCCCAACTCTCGCAAGCTCGAGTCGGGGCTCTCGCGGCAGTGGGCCCATCGCGGTGCCCATCACACCGCAGCCCCCTTCCCAGCTTCGCGCCTTCGGAGGCTGCCATGACGCGGTACCAGTTGGCATTGCAGCAGCTGACGGATTCTGCGCTGCCTACCGGGGCGTTTGCTCACTCTTTGGGGTTTGAGACGTATGTGGAGCGTGGGCTGGTGCACGATGAGGAGTCGTTTGGGGTGTGGCTGGCTGCGTTTGTGGGGCAGCAGTTGACGTATTCGGACGCACTGGCCATTCGGTTCCTCTATGAGGGCGTTGCTCTGGCTGAACTGGACGCGTTGCTGACCGCCCAGCTGTTGCCGCGGCAGATGCGCGAGGCCAGCACCAAGATGGGAACCCGGCTGCTGGAGATTGGCGCGGAGGTCTTTCCTTCCCCTGAACTGGCGGAATACCGGGCGTGGGTGACTTCGGGCCGGGGCGCCGGCCACCAGCCGCTGGCGTTCGCGGTGATTGCCCGTTCCCTGGGAGTCCCGCTGCCCGAGGCCCTCGCCGCCTACCTGTTCGCCACGGTCACGTCGCTGACGCAAAACGCCGTCCGGGCGATCCCCCTGGGGCAGAACGCCGGCCAGCGGCTCCTGCGGAAGGCGGCCGACGACGTCGCTGCTGCGGCCGAGCGGGCCGTCCACCTCACGCCTGACGACTTCGGGGCCGTCAGCCCCGGATTGGAAATTTCGCAGATGCGGCACGAACGCCAGCGCGCCCGAATGTTCATGAGCTGAGCTGACCGAGCAGTACAAGTTGGTCCAATACAGGAAATATGTCTGGAGAAGAATATGTCTGAGCCCATCAAAATCGGCATCGGCGGCCCGGTGGGTGCCGGCAAGACCCAGCTCGTGGAGCGCCTCACCCGTCACATGAGCGGGGAAATCTCCATGGCGGCCATCACCAACGACATCTACACAATCGAGGACGCCAAGATCCTTGCCGCCAACGGGATCCTCCCGCTGGACCGGATCATCGGCGTCGAAACCGGTGGCTGCCCGCACACCGCCATCCGCGAGGACACCTCCATGAACACGGTGGCCATCGAGGAACTGAAGAAACGGCACCCGGACCTGCAGGTGATCTTTGTCGAATCCGGCGGCGACAACCTCTCCGCCACCTTCAGCCCGGAACTCGTGGACTTCTCGATCTACATCATCGACGTCGCCCAGGGCGAGAAGATCCCGCGCAAGGCCGGCCAGGGCATGATCAAGTCCGATCTCTTCATCATCAACAAGACCGACCTCGCACCCCACGTGGGCGCGGACCTGTCCGTCATGGAACGGGACTCCAAGGAATTTCGCGGCGAGAAACCGTTCTGCTTCACGAACCTCAAGACCGACGAAGGGCTGGAACGCGTCATCGACTGGGTGCGGCGGGACGTCCTGATGCTCGACCTGGCGCCATGAGCGTTCTCGGGGTCAGTCCTGGCGACCTAACAGCTGAGGCGGCGAGGCCGGATTTTGGGGCCGCGGCGTGGCGGGCACCGCGGGGGGCCCACCGCCGCGAGGGCCCCGACTCGAGCTTGCGAGAGTTGGGAGCGGCTGGGGACGGGCACGGCCCCAAATCCGGTGAAGCCGCCGGAGCCGGCCAGAGCGCCCAAGAACACATGGGAGAGCTCGAACTCGTCGTCACCAACCGTGCAGGACGTTCTGTGGCCACGCATCAGTTCCATCGGGGCGCCCTGAGGGTTTTGCGGCCGCATTACTTGGATGGGTCCGGGCAGGTTTGTTATGTGCTCGTCAATCCCGGCGGGGCGTATTTGGGGGCTGACCTGTATGTGATTGACGTGGAAGTGGCGGACGGGGCGAAGCTGTTGCTCGCCACGCAGTCGGCCACCAAGATCTACCGGACTCCGGGGTCCTTTGCGGAGCAGCGGATGCGGCTGCGCCTAGGGGAGGGGGCACGGCTGGAGTTCGCCCCGGACCAGGTGATCGCCTACCGGGAGGCCAGCTACCGGCAGAACACGCACGTGACGGTACGGCCGTCGTCGAGCCTCATCATGGCCGAAATCGTCACTCCCGGGTGGTCGCCGGACGGGGCCTCGTTCCGGTACGAGGAGCTGCGGCTGCGGACGGAGATCCGGGTCGAATCCGCGGGAGAAGGCGGGCCGGAGAGCGGGCTGCTGGTCCTGGACAACGTGCTCATCCGGCCGACCCTGAAGGATGTCACCGGTATGGCGTTCATGGAGGGCTTCAGCCATCTGGGATCGCTGATCGTGGTTGATCCGCGGGTGGACCAGGCCCTTGCCGACGAGCTGCACGAGATCACTGCGGGTTACGGGGCCCACACCGGCATTTCGCTCACGGCCACGGTGCTGGGAACGGCCGGGCTGGTGCTGAGGTCGCTCTCCAACAGCACGGAGGAACTGCGGCGCGTGACGGGAGCCGCCACTTCCTTGTTGCGGAAACGCTGGTACGGGCAGGATCCCCTGGACCTGAGGAAGTACTGATGGCCACGACCGCGCAGATGACGGCGTTGCATCGGCTTTACCGGGACCGGGCGAGCCTGCCGGTGCGGACCCGGCTGTTGGTGACCTTCGGTGCGGTGGCCGCACTTCACGCAGCCGCCGTCGTGCTCCTGGTGGCAGGAGCCGCCGGAGGTGGTCAGCCGCTGGGGATCGGGCTGGTCCTGACGGCCTACCTGGCCGGGGTGAAGCACAGCTACGACTGGGACCACCTCGCGGCGATCGATAACTCCACCCGGAAGTTCGCGGCCGAACACCGCGATCCGGTCAGCGTGGGCTTTGCGTTCAGCCTGGGCCACAGCTCCGTGGTGGTCCTCGCCGGGGTGCTCGTGGTGGCCGGTGCATCCCTGGTGGGGAGCTTCATGGCCGAGGGGAGCCCCGGGAACCTGCTGCTGGGGCTGATCGGCAGCGGGGTGTCGGGGCTGTTCCTGCTGGCGATGGGTGCCTTCAACGGCTCGGCGTTCCTCCGGACGCTCAAGGTTTACCGCGGCGCCCGGAATGGTGCACCGATCTCGCCTGAGGACCTGGCTGCGAAGGGCTTCGTGGCACGGCTGCTCGCCCGTCCGCTGGCCCGGGTCCGGCATCCCCGGAACATCTACGTGATCGGCTTCCTCTTCGGGCTGGGGTTCGATACCGCCACCACGATCGGGCTGCTGGTCATGGCGACGGCGGCCTCGCTGGCCGGCGTGTCCCCTTTCGCCCTACTGGCGCTCCCGCTGGCGTTTGCGGCAGCCATGACGCTGTGCGACACCGTCAACGGCGTGGCCATGATGCGGATGTACCGCTCGGCCCTGACGGACCCGCGCCGCAAACTCGGCTTCAATGCCGTCATCACGGGCATTTCAGCGGTGTCAGCCCTCTTCATCGCGGTGATCACCCTGGGCGGGGCCGTTCATGAGGCCTTCGGACTCGGGGACCCGCTGACCAGCTGGCTCGGGTCGGTGGACCTGGGCGACGCCGGGCTGCTGCTGGTGGCGCTGTTGATGTCCGTCTGGGCCGTAGCGTCATTGCGCCGGCGGGCTCCCGGTGAGTGAGGCGCGGGGCTGACTGCAACCGCCGTGCCCCTCGGCCGGCAGCCCGCCGGTGCTCAGACGGCCTGGACGTGCAGGAGCAGGGCATGCTCCGGGTTCAGGACCGGCAGGGGCAGGCCGACGTGCTGGAGGAAGGCGCCGGAGGCAACGGCCCCGTCTTCCAGCCATGCGGGCGGGCTGATCTGCGTGAAGGTGTGCGCGTAGTCGCCGTCAAGGGGGGTGGGCAGTTCGGCCCGGACACGATAGGTCCGCTTCGGATCAAGGCCCGGCAGTGAGGCCTGCCCGGGGACCTCTGCCGGGGCGGACGCCAGCGACACGGCCGCGAACAGGGCCTCGCCGGCGTCGTGCGCGACCACACCGTGGACGCTCAGGGTGGGCTCGCCGGTGTCCGCGTTCACGCGCTTGCCGGAGTGGATCAGTGCCCGGTGGCGCTTGTAGAGCGCAATCGCGCGGCGCAGCGTGGCCCGCTCGTCATCCGTGGCCGCGCGGATGTCCCACTCCATGCCGAAGTGGCCAAAGAGGGCCGTGATGGCGCGGAACGAGATGTCGTGGGTGCGTGCCGTGGTGTGCGAGGTGGTGGGGCCGATATGCGCTCCGACTAGTTCCGGCGGGAGGACCGCCTGGGTCCACCGCTGGATAGTCTGGCGCTCCAGGGCGTCGTTGCAGTCCGATGCCCACACGCGGTCGGTGCGCTGCAGGATGCCGAGGTCCACGCGTGCCCCGCCGGAGGAGCAGCTCTCGATCTCCACGTCCGGATGTGCTGCCTTGAGCGCGTCGAAGAGGCGGTAGGCAGCCAGCGTCTGCTCATGGACGGACGGGCGTCCGCCGCTCCCGTGCTCGGTGAGGTCGCGGTTCTGGTCCCATTTGAGGTAGGCGATGTCGTTCTCGCGCAGGAGGGCGTCGAGGCGGCCGTAGATGTACTGCCAGGCCTCCGGATTGGCGAGGTCCAGGACATGCTGGTGGCGCCAGGGCTGCGGGAGGCGGCCGCCGTCCTTGTGGGAAAGCGCCGACGGGCCCACGATCCAGTCCGGGTGTTCGCGGGCGACGTCGGAGTCCAGGTTGACCATCTCTGGCTCCACCCAGAGTCCAAACTCCATGCCGTGGGCGGTCACGGCGTCGATCAGCGGGGTCAGGCCCTTGGGCCACAGACCCTCGTCGACGTACCAGTCGCCCAGTCCTGCATGGTCGTCGCGGCGGCCGCGGAACCAGCCGTCGTCGAGGACGAAGCGTTCCACGCCGAGCCCGGCGGCGGAGTCGGCGAGTTCCAGCAGGGGTTCGAGGCGGTGGTCGAAGTACACCGCCTCCCAGGTGTTGAGGACCACGGGGCGGAGCCGCCCGGACGTGGTGTCCACGTGTTGGGCCCGAGCGCGGAACCAGTCGTAGAAGGCCTCGGTGATGCCGTCCAGGCCGTGGCCGGAGTAGGCGGCGAAGAGCGACGGCGTCCGGTAGCTGGCGCCGGGGTGAAGCAGCACTTCGCCGGAGCCGAGCAGTTCCGCGGCGCCGAGCATCCGCCGGCCGTCGGCGAGGCTGTCGAGGTACTGCTCGTGGTTGCCGCTCCAGCCGAAGTGTGTGGCCCAGACCTGGCCTCGCCGGTTGGAGAAGCCGGCGGTGCCGGCGGCGACCAGGAGTGAGGAATCGTGGCCGGTGCGGCCGTGCCGGCCGGTGCGGACCCAGGTGCCCTGCTGGACGGCGTGCCGCTGCGGGTGGTTTTCCCGGCACCAGCGCCCGGTGAGGTCAAGCAGTTCCGTGGCATTCCGCGGTACCGGCAGTACTGCGGCGAGTTCCTCGAGCTGGTAGGCGGCCGTGCCGCTGTTGCTCAGGGTGTGCGCCAGCTCCAGGAGGCCGCCGGGGTGCAGGGTGAGCTCGGTGCTGACCTCCAGTCCGGCGTCGGAATCCCGCTGAATGATGAGGACGCCGCGGCCGCCGTCGCGCACGTCGGTTGAAACCACCCGCAGGGCCGGCGAGAAGTCCCGGCCGGGGACCCCGTCGGCGCTCCGGTACCCGCGGAGGCCGGGCCGACCGGCCCAGCCGGAGGAGGCCTGCGGCAGCAGTCCGGCGGTGACGGTGATGTCGAGGGCGGAGTGGGGGACGGGCCCGCGGAGGATCGCCAGATCGGGGAGGTGCTCCCCGAGGTCGGCGCCCCAGTGGACGATCTCGGCCTCGCCGGAGTCGAAGGCCAGCAGGAGGCTGGTGCCGGCAGAACGCAGGTGCACGGGGTGCATGGGATTCGCTTTCAGTAGTGCGGAAGTCAGGTGCTGGTGCGCGGGATCCCGGACAGGGACCCCGCGAACCGGGCGCCGCCGTGGCGGGCGGCTGTGGCTTCAGAGGCTCACTTGTTGAACGGCTTACTTGTTGAACAGCGAGTTGACCTGGTCGTTGGCCTGCGAGAGGGAACTGGCTGGCTGCTTCCCGGAGACCACGGCGTCCATGGCCGGCTTCATGATGCCGTCCACCTTGGCCGCCTTGTCGGCGATCGGGAACAGGAAGGTGGTGCTCTCCTTGACCTGCTGGGTGAAGGGCGTCACGTCCACGCCCTTGGCCTTGAAGGCGGCTTCTGCCTTGTCCGAGGAGGACTTGATCGCGGGGAACACCACGGCCTTGGAGGCTACGACGTCCTGGCAGGCGGCGGAGCCCAGGTACTCGGCGAACTTCACGGCGGCAGCGGGCTTCTTCGTGCCGGCCCACACGGAGTCGGCCAGGCCGTTGAACATGGAGGACCGCTTGCCGTCGGGGCCGGTGGGGGTCGGGGCGATTCCGACGTCGACGCCCTTGTAGCCGGTGTACTGGCCGATCATCCACGACCCGTGGGCGTTGATGACAGACTTCCCGGCGGCGAAGGTGTCCGCCATGCTCGCACCGACGGTGGTTTCCAGTTTGGGCATGTAGCCCTTCTCCGCCAGCCCGGCGAACCAGGCGATGGATTCCTGGAACTTGGGGTCGTCGTAGTTGAAGTGGGTGCCCCACGGGTTCTTGTCCGTGTGGGTCCACCCGGTGGTGCCGGTAAGGTAGCTCCACTCGGTCTGGCCCTGGCCGGAGCCGGAGCTGTTCAGGCCGAGGCCGTAGACCTCAACCTTCGTCTTGTCGAAGCCGGGCTCGTCTCCGCGCTTGCCGTTCTTGTCCACGGTCAGGTGCGCGATCGCCTTTTCATAGGTGCCCCCGTCCTGCGGGTTCCAGGTCAGGGTTTTCATCTGTTCATCGCTGATTCCGGCGCCGGCGGCGAGCTTCTTGTTGTAGAAAAGCGAGATCGTGTCCCAGTCCTTGGGCAGGCCGTAGCGCTTGCCGTCCTCGCCGACCCAGAGATCGGCGAGACCCTTGTTGTACTGGGTGAGGTCGACGTGATCGTTCGCGACGGCGTCGTCCAGGGCCAGCAGCTGGCCGGTCTTGGCGAATTCGGGGTACTTGGCCAGGTGGTCGGTGAAGACGTCCGGGGCGGTGCCGGCGACAAAGCCGTTGGTCAGGGTGCTCCAGTAGTCGTCCCAGCCGCGCTGGGTGATCTTGACGGTGATGTCCGGGTTGGCCGTGTGGAAGTCATCGGCGCACTGCTGGTAGGCCGGGAGCTGGTTGGAGTCCCAGAGCCAGTAGCTGATCTCGCCCTTGGCTTGATCGCCGGAGGCACCTGAGGCCTCTCCGCCGCTTCCGCAGGCGGAGAGGGCGAGGACAGCGGCGGCCGCGGCGGCGAGGGCGCCGACTGCTTTCTTGTTCATGGGGGTCCTTTCGGGACGGTATTTTCGGGAAGGCGCTTTAGGGACGGGCTTTTGGGATGCGGGTGCGGATGGAACGTCCAGCACAGGTTGGGGCGGGTTACTTGATTCCGGAGAATCCGATGGAGTTGACGATCTTCTTGCCGAAGGCGATGAAGAGCAGCAGGACAGGCAGGGCAGAGATGAGGGTCGCGGCCATGAGACCGGACCAGTCCGGCGCACCCTGCGGTGACTGGGATTTGAAGACGCCCAGGCCGACCGTGAGAACGCGGACGTTTTCCTGGTTTCCGACCAGCAGCGGCCAGAAGTACTCGTTCCACTGCCCGATGAAGGTCAGCAGCGCCAGGGTGGCGATCGGGGCGGCGGCGTTGGGCAGCACAATCTGGAAGAAGATGCGCAGGTGCTTGGCGCCGTCGAGCATGGCGGCCTCCTCCACTTCACGGGACATGTTCAGGAAGAACTGCCGCAGGAAGAAGATCGCGAACGGGGTCATGAAGAGGTAGGGCAGCACCATGCCGAGCATCGTGTTCAGCAGGCCGAGGTTCTTGATCAGCAGGAAGTTGGGCAGTGCGGTGAAGATCGGCGGGACCATCATGGTGGCCAGGAAGAGGCTGAACACGGCGTTCCGGCCCCGCCAGCGCAGGCGGGAGAAGGCGTAGGCGGCCATGGCGCTGAAGAAGACGGCACCGGCGGTGGTGATCCCGGCGAAGAGGACGGTGTTGCGCAGGTAGATCCAGAAGTCGATCTTGGCTCCGGAGCCTCCCTCCGCCATGGCTTCCTGGGCGGTCTGGAGGCCGAAGACCCGCTTGTACGCGCCGAGGTTGAAGTCGGCCGGCAGCAAGTTGGACGCGTTGCTGGCCAGTGCGCTGTTGGAGGACAGTGATGTGCGCAGGACCCAGTAGAAGGGCAGTACCGAGACGGCGACGGCAAGGACCACAAGGGCCCAGGCTCCGGCGCGGCGCCAGTTGAAGCGGCGGCGGCCGTTGATGCGCCGTGACTTGGCGGGGATGGCTGACGTGGCAGTAGTCATGCTGGGACTCCTTAGTCCAGGTCCGACTCGTTGCCCTTGAGGAACTTCATCTGGATGAAGGCGACCAGGGCGAGGATGACGAAGAGGATGACAGCGAGGGCCGAGCCATAACCGAAGTCAGACTCCGTGAACGCCCGCTGGTAGATGTAGTACTGCAGGACGCGGCTGGCGTTGATCGGGCCGCCCTGCGTGGTGACGGCGACGGTGTCGAACACCTGGAACGAGCCGATGATGGTGACGACCAGGACCAGCACGACGACGGGCCGGAGCAGCGGCATGGTGATCTTCCAAAAGGTCTGGAAGGGGGAAGCGCCGTCCAGGTTGGCGACCTCATACAGGTGCTGGGGGATGGCCTGGAGACCGGCAAAGATCAGCAGGGCCGTGTAGCCCATGTGCCGCCAGGTGTTGATCAGGGCTTGGGTGGGGATGGCCCATTCCTCGCTGCCGAAGAAGGCGATGCGGGGCAGGCCGATGGCGTCGATGACGTTGTTCACGATGCCGATCTGGTAGTCCAGCAGCCAGAACCACAGGAGGGCGGCGATGACGTTCGCCATCAGGTAGGGCAGCAGCAGGCTGCCGCGGATAAAGGTCGACTTGGCGACCCGGTGCATCAGGAGGGCCAGGCCCAGGGCCAGGACGGTCTGCAGGACGATGTTGATCAGGACGTACTGGGTGGTGACGCCCAGCGCGTTCCAGAACAGCGGGTCCTTGGCGATTGCGGCGTAGTTGGCGCCGCCGATCCACTTCGGCGTTCCGAGGATGTTGTATTCGGTGAAGCTCAGGTAGAGGCCCCGGATGCTCGGCACAAGGTAGAACACCACGAAGCCGAGCATGGCCGGGGCGATGAAGAGAAGGGCGACCCTCAGGTCGCTCCGGGGTCGACGCCGGCGGCGGGGGGCGGCATCGCCTGTTCCCGTGCCGGTCGCCTTGCGGGCCGGGGCGGCTCCGCGGGCAGTTGTGGTGGTCATTTGAGGTTCCTCCGCTGTGAGGTGGATTACAACTGAGGCTTGAATCTACACGAGTAACTTTTGAATGCGCAACAGTTTCTTTCATGTTTCCGGGGTGAAACTTTCCGCTCATCATCAGGTATTGACTCGAGTAGAAACTGATGTGAAACTTGCGTGCATGACGTTCTCACTAGGCATCGTCGGCGCCGGGCAGTTCGCAGGTGCCTTCGCCAAACTCTTCGACGCCCACCCCGCAATTTCAGAAGTCCACGTCACCGACGTCCTGCCGGAACGGGCCGCGGCCCTCCGGGAGCGGCTCGGCCTCGCGGGCACTTATCCCAGTTTCGAGGCCATGCTCGACAGCGGCCTGGACGCCGTGGCGATCTTCACCCAGCGCTGGACGCACGGGCCGCTGGTCTTGCAGGCGCTTCGCGCCGGCAAGCACGTCTATTCGGCCGTGCCGATGGCTGTCAGCGAGGACGAGATCGCCCGGATCATCGAGGCCGTCCGCGAGACGGGCCTGACCTACATGATGGGCGAGACAAGCTACTACAACCCCGCAACGGTGTACGCCCGCAAGCGCCGGGCCGAGGGCGCGTTCGGCCGAATTTTCTATGCCGAGGGCGACTACGTGCACGACATGGACCTGGGCTTTTACGAGGCCTACCAGTACAGCGGCGGGGAGGACTGGAAGCGCACCGCCAGCTACCCGCCTATGCTGTACCCCACCCACTCCACCGGCGGGGTGCTGGGCGCGATCGGCGGCCACGCCGTCAGCGTCAGCTGCATTGGCGTCCCCGACGAGCGCGGCGACGGCGTCTTCGACAAAGACGTCAGCATGTTCGGCAACGATTTCTCCAACGCGACCGCACTGTTCGAACTCTCCAGCGGCGGGTCCATGCGCATCAACGAGATGCGCCGCGTCGGCTACCCCTCCCACCTGCGGGAAAGCCGCTTCCGCTACTTCGGCACCGAAGCCAGCTTCGAGCAGCTGGCCTTGGTCAGCGTGTGGCAGGACAAGGAATCCGTGACCGATGTCAGTGCGGAACTGGCCACACACGCCACGCTCGACGCCGACGATCCGGCGCTGGCCGGCGTCGCACCGGCCCTGCGGGACGCCTTCACCTCCGGGCTGGCCGCCGTGCACGACGCCGGCCGGCTGCCCGCCGAATTCCGCGGGCTGCACAACGGGCACGAGGGCAGCCACCACTTCCTGGTGGACGACTTCGCCACCGCCGTCGATACCGGGACGCTCCCGCCTGTCAACGCCTGGGAGGCAGCCCGTTACACCCTCCCGGGGATAGTGGCGCACGAGTCCGCCCTCCGCGGCGGGGAGCGGCTGCCCGTGCCGGACCACGGCGACGCCCCGGCCCGGCTGCCCACACACGGACCTGTTGGAGAGGCGTCTGACGGGGAAGGCATTGCCGGGGAAGCCCGGCGGTAGCATGGTCACTGTGCCACACTCGCCAGCTTCCGCCAGGCCCACGATCACCCGCAAAGACGTGGCCAGGCTGGCCGGCGTCAGCACCGCCGTCGTCAGCTATGTGGTGAACGGCGGTCCCAAGCGGGTCTCCCCGGTGACGGCCGCGAAGGTGCGCGAGGCCATCAGCGCCCTTGGATACCGGCCGAACGCCGCAGCGCGGGCACTCAAATTGGGCTCCAGCGAGATGCTCGGCATGGTGGTCCCGGACACCACCAACCCCTTCTTCGCCACCCTGGCCCGCGCCGTGGAGGAAGCCGCGGCGGCGCGCGGCTACGCCCTGCTGCTGGCCAACTCGGGCGGATCGGCGGCCAACGAGCGCCGCCAGGTCAGGAACCTCGCCAGCCGCCGCGTGGACGGGGTCTTCCTCTCCAGCGTGCTGTTCGAACCAGACCTGACCGAACTCGAGCATTCCGAGATCCCCGCCGTGCTGCTCAACCACAGCAGCGAGGTGCCGGGCTTCAACTCGGTGGGAGTGGAGCTGCTTGAAGGCTCCCGGCGTGCCGTCGAGCACCTGGTGGGCCACGGCCACCGCAACATCGCGCTGGTCATGGGTATGAACTCCGGCAACGATCTGGATGCCCGCGAGGTCGGGTGGCAGCAGGGCCTCGCGGAAGCCGGACTCCCGGAAGGGCCCATTCTGCGCTGCGACTTCGACCGGCAGGGCGGCTACCGGGCCGGGCAGCGGCTGCTCGCCTCCGCGGACCGGCCCACCGCCGTTTTTGTCAGCTCCGACCTCCAAGCGGTCGGGCTGCTGCGCGCCGTGTCCGAGGCCGGCCTGCGGGTCCCAGAGGATCTGGCGGTCTTCTCCTTCGACGGCTCGGCCGAGGCGGAGTACAGCTGGCCGCCGCTGAGCACGGTCGTGCAGCCAGTCCAGGCCATGGCCGAGGCCGCCGTCGAAGCGCTCATCGACTTCGACGGCGTGTCTCCAACCCGGAACAGGATCTTCCCCGTGGACCTGGTCCTCCGGGCCTCCTGCGGCTGCGTGCCCGTGCCCGCGGCGGCCGCTCCGGGTCTGCCTGCCAGGCCTGCCAGCTAAGGTTCCCGCCCGCACGTCCTCCCGTTCTCCGTACCGTTCCCCGTTCCATATGCCGGGCGCGTTGATGAGCCGCGCCCTGCCGGACCCCAGAGGTCCACATGAATGTCCCCGCATCTGCTGTTGTTTCTGCTGTGCCGGAAGCGGCCGCGTCCCTGCCGCTATCCTCCGACCCGTTCCGGCCCGAGTGGCACTACTCGGCCGGCAAGAACTGGCTCAACGACCCCAACGGGCTGATCCACCTGAACGGCACGTACCACCTCTTCTACCAGCACAACCCCTCCGGAGACGCCTGGGGGAATATGTCCTGGGGTCACTCGACGTCGGCGGATCTCCTGCACTGGGAGGAACAGCCGGTCGCCATTTCCTGCGACGGGAACGAGGCGATATTCTCGGGCTCCGTGGTGTTCGACCCGGACAACACCAGCGGCTTCGGCACCCCCGGGAAGCCGCCGCTGGTGGCGGTCTACACCAGCGCATACACCGACGCTTCGCCGCTGCGCGGGCGGCAGGCCCAGTCTTTGGCCTACAGCCTGGACCGGGGGCAGACTTGGACCAAGTACGTCGGCAACCCCGTCCTGGACCGCACTTCCGCCAACTTCCGCGACCCCAAGGTGTTCCGCTACGACGGCCCCGCGGGAAGCTACTGGGTGATGGCCGCGGTGGAGGCCACGGACTGTGTGGTGGTCCTCTACCGGTCGGCGAACCTGAAGGACTGGGAATACTTGAGCAGCTTTGGCCCCGCGAACGCCACCGGCGGCGACTGGGAATGCCCCGATCTCTTTCCCCTCGCGGTGGACGGCGACCCGGCCGACACCAAATGGGTCCTGGTGGTCAACCTCAATCCGGGCGGCATCGCCGGCGGCTCGGGCGCCCAGTACTTTGTGGGCACGTTCGACGGCGTGCACTTCCGTTCGGAGACCACGGTCACCGAGGGCCTCCAGCCGGACGGAAGCCGGATGCCGGACTATGCCTGGCTCGACCGGGGACGGGACTACTACGCGGCCGTTTCGTTCAATGACGCCCCCGGCGGCCGCCGGATCATGATCGGCTGGATGAACAACTGGGACTACGCGGGCAAGACACCAACCAAGGGCTGGCGCGGCGCCATGTCCCTGGCGCGGGAAGTCACCCTGACACGGCTGCCCTCCGGCGGTGTCGTCCTGCGGCAGGCGGCAGTCGGTCCCTTCGACGGACTGGACGGCGCCCCGGACGTCCGCCGGATCTCCCTGGGGTCCCGGGAACTGCACCCCGGAACCGTGGACCTATTGGCGCCGGATTCGGACGCCGCCGTCGGGGACGCTGTATCGACCGCCGCTTCAGCCGCCGCGCGCATCGACGTCGAGATTGAGCCCGGAACCGCCGCCAGGGTGGGTCTCCTGCTCCGGACGGGCGGCGCCGAGCGGACCGTACTGGCCTACGACACCGCCACGTCCAGGCTGTCCCTGGACCGTCGGGAGTCCGGCGCCGTGGAATTCCACGAGGACTTCGCGTCGGTAGAAGACGTTCACGTGCCTCTCGACGCCGGGCGGCTGCGCCTTCAGGTGCACCTGGACGCCTGCTCGGTGGAGGTCTTCGCCCAGGACGGCCTAGCCGTCCTCACGGACCTCGTCTTCCCGGCGGAATCCAGCACCGGAATGGCGCTGTTCGCGGAGGGCCACGGGGCGAGGGTACGGACGCTGGACATCCGGCGCCGCTAGGCTCGCGTGCCGTTGAACTCTCCGGGGACCGCCGCGGAGATTCCCCACCTTCAACGGCGCGACGCCGCCAAGTGCCGGCGGTTCGGCGCAACACGCCGGCCGGATCCCGCAAACATGGGGAAACCCCGACGCCGTTTGCCCGACACTAAGGCCACAGCCGCCACCGGCATTTTCTGGTAGCCGATTTTCCTCCTGCTCCGGGGTCCGCCGCGATTACGGAAAGGTCAACCGGAGGGAATCCCGCGGGCGTAACCTGTGCGAATCTGCAAGACCGTATTTAATGGAGGTGCGGCACAATGATGGACAAGCAGCCCTTGGAAAATCGGCCCTGGCACAAGGCTCCGGCGGTGGGGGTCGGCGTAGAAGACCGGCAAAGCGCGGTGGCCCGGGAAACTGAGCGCATCATGCGGGAGGCCAAAGGTGACCGGCTGGCGGCCACAAAATCATCCTCGACAAGCTCCTGGAAATGGGCCTGATTACGGAATCCGAACTGCCGGTCCTGGCCGGGATCTGTGACGAAGGATTCGCTGCCACATCCGGGAAGAAGGACGCGTCTGACGCGTACCACGAGGTCCGGAAAACCTACGACGAAATGCTCCTGAAGCCCGGCGCCAGCCCCGTAGCGCTGGCGTTCGCGTCGGCGTCGGCCGGCTCCTACGTGGCCACGGACGGCACCGACAGCGGCGGCGGAACCACCGTGGTCTACAAGAAGTCCGGGGGCAACTGGCAGGAGACGCTCGCGGGGGCCGGAGCCGCGATCGGCGGCATCCTCGGCGGGGCGGCGGGCGCCGGGCTGGGAACGGTCATTGGCGGTGTTGCCGGCAAGATCGTGGACGAGTGCCTGTCCTGACCGCGGGCGTGAGGCTAACCGGCGCCACCGACTGAATGCCCTGACCGGGTCCATGACGCGGAGATTTTCCGACGACACCCAAAGTTTCCACCGATGCCGGAATCCAGGTGTCGGTAGGAATATTGCGCGTCGCAGGGCCGACTGAGCGTCGCCGGGCTGTCCTGACCGGCCGCTCAGTCCCCGTGGACGGCGGCCTGGCGCTCCTCGGAACGGTCCAGGTAGGCCAGCAACAGGTCCCCGGCACGGTCCAGGTCGCCGGCTTCCAGGGCCGCGCAAATTTCCTCGTTGTCCGGTAGGTAACCCCGGTAGAAGTGCGCATCCAGAGTGGCCTTGTGGAAGAAGAGCCGCATCTCGGCCAGGACCTGGGCCATGATCGTGTCCAGCCGGCGGCTCTCTGCCAGGGCCACGATCGCGCCGTGGAAGTGCTGGTTGGCGTTGCCCAAGGCCTCTTCGTCGCCGGCAGCGGCCGCGGCTTTGCCCTCCTCGACGGCCGCGCGGATCGCTGCCACGCGCTCGGGGCTGCCCCCGCCGCGGATTGCGCTCACCTCGACGGCGCGGCGCACCGTGTAGACGTCGTGGATGTCCCCGGCCTCCAGGCTTGCCACGAAGACGCCCCGGTTCGGGTGGCGGACCACCAAGCGCTCGGCCGCCAGTTCAGCGAAAGCCTCGCGGACGGTGTTACGGGAGACGCCCAGATCCTCCGCGATGGTCGATTCCGTGAGCCGGGCTCCCGGCAGAAGCAGCCCCTCCGCCAGTTGCAGGCGCAGTTCAGCCGCTACGCGGTCCGCCACGGACGGCACCGCCACGCGCAGCCGTGCCGCCGCACCCAGGGCAGCCCCTGCCGCGGCCTCGCGCTTCTTATCCGCCGCGGCGCCGGCGCCCGCCCCGCTTCGAGGCGTGGCGGGAAGGACTCGGGATCCTGCTTCGGAGCTGGTCATACTCCAGAATTTACACGATCGTCACATCGTTGGATTGAAGAATCGTTGAACAATCCGAACTTTTGGTGCATCCTAGATAGGGGCCCAATCATGAGATGAGGATCACAATGGGAACGATCGACCTGAACAGCGACGTCGGCGAGTCGTACGGACGCTGGACGCTGGGCGATGATCTGGCGATGTTCCGCTCCGTCTCCAGCGCCAACGTGGCGTGCGGATTCCACGCCGGCGACCCCAGCGTGATCCGCCTGACCTGCCGCGAGGCCGTTGCTGCAGGCGTCATGATCGGAGCGCACGTCGGCTACCGCGACCTCGCAGGTTTCGGCCGCCGATTCCTGGACATCGATCCCGGCGAACTGGCGGACGACGTCGTCTACCAGATCGGCGCGCTGCAGGCCCTGGCAGCGGCAGAAGGCGGCAAGGTGGCCTACGTGAAGCCGCACGGCGGCCTCTACAACGCGATCGTGGCGCACACCGCGCAGGCGCGCGCCGTCGTCGAGGCCGTGAAATCGGTGGACCCGAACCTGCCGATCCTGGGCCTCCCGGGCTCGGAGGTGCTGCGCCTGGCCGAGGCCGCCGGTCTCCGGGCCGTCACCGAAGCCTTCGCCGACCGGGCCTACAACCCGGACGGCACGCTCGTCTCCCGCACGCTCCCCGGTGCGGTCCTGCACGACCACACGGAGGTCACGGAGCATGTCCTCCGGATGGCCACCGATTCCGCCGTCCGCACGATTGACGGCTCCATCCTGAAGATCCGTGCGGAGAGCATCTGCGTGCACGGAGACTCCCCGGGAGCCGTCACCATGGCCGCGGCCGTCCGCGAGGCGCTCAACGCCGCCGGAATCACCACCGCCGCGTTCGTCTAAGACAGCTCCCGGAAGGCAAGGCACCCGTCCGGGACGACGCTCACAGCATCGCAGCACCTCAGCATCACACCGGATCCACCCGGTTCCCCCCGACCCCACACCACGCAACAGGCAGCACCCCGCACACCTGGAGGAAAAATCATGACCACACCGCAGCAGGCCACCCCGGCCGCCAGCAAGAGGAAGCTGCCGCCCGGCGCCATCAAGGCCTACATCGCGAGCCTCACCGGCACGTCGCTGGAATACTACGACTTCGCGATCTACTCGGTGGCGTCGGCACTGATCTTCCCGAAGATCTTCTTTCCCGTGGGCGATGAGCTGGTCGGCCTGCTGCTGTCCTTCTCCACGTTCGCGGTCGGCTACCTCGCCCGCCCCATCGGCGGCGTGATCTTCGGCCGGCTCGGCGACAAGATCGGCCGCAAGCATGTCCTGGTGGTCACCCTCATGCTGATCGGCGTCGCCACCGTACTCATCGGCGTGCTGCCCGGCTACGCGGCCATCGGCGTCGCTGCCCCGGCGATCCTGGTCCTGTTGCGCCTGGCGCAGGGTATCGGCGTCGGCGGCGAATGGGGCGGGGCCGTCCTGCTCTCCAGCGAATTCGGCAATGCCCGGAAGCGCGGCTTCTGGTCCTCGGCCGCCCAGATCGGCCCGCCCGCCGGCAACCTGATGGCCAACGGCGTCCTGGCCCTCCTCGCGGCAACCCTCAGCACCGAGGCCTTCCTCTCCTGGGGCTGGCGCGTGGCCTTCCTCGCCTCCGCCCTCCTAGTGGTCTTCGGCCTCCTGATCCGGCTCAAGCTCGAGGAAACTCCCGTCTTCAAGGCCATCCAGGCCCACGGCGAGGCACCCAAGGCCCCCATCAAGGAGGTCTTCACCAAAGAACCCCGCGCCCTCGTGGCCGCCGCCCTGTCCCGGATCTGCCCCGACGTGCTCTACTCCCTGTTCACGGTGTTCGTGGCCCTCTACGCCACCAAACAGCTGGGCATGACCACCGGCAACGTCCTCGGCGCCATCCTGATCGGCTCCGCCTTCCAGCTGTTCCTGATCCCCGCCGCCGGTGCCCTCACGGACCGCTTCAACCGCCGCCTCGTCTACGGCATCGCGACGGTCGCAACCGCCCTGTACATCCCGCTGTTCTTCCTCATGATCCAGGGCAAGTCCGTGCTCATGCTGACCATCGGCGTCGTGATCGGGCTGGCGCTTCACGCCTTCATGTACGGCCCGCAGGCCGCCTTCATCACCGAGCAGTTCCCGGCCCGCCTGCGCTACGCCGGCAGCTCGCTGGCCTACACCCTTGCCGGTGTGATCGGCGGCGCCGTGGCGCCCCTGATCTTCACCGCACTCTTCGCCGCGACCGGCAACTGGTACCTGATCGCCGGCTACCTGGCCGTTGCCGCCGTTGTAACCGTGATCGGCCTGGCCATCGGCCGGAACCCGCAGACCCAGGAGGAAGAGCGGCTCCTGCAGGCAGCCCACGCCTGAGCGGCGCGGATCCTTTCAGGAAAACGGTGGCGATGATGGAGACAGCAATGGAAACCCTGGCAGTTCAGAACGACGCAGTTCAGCAGGGCACGGTTCACAAGGTCCGCTCCGTGCGGGCGGTGGGCACCCGTGCCGTCCTGGCCGAGCTCTCCGGCACCCAGGACGTCCTTGCCCTGCAGGCACTCCTCCTCGAGACGCCGCTGCCGGGCCAGCAGGACATCCTGGCCGCCGCCGAGACCGTCCTGGTCAAGGCCGATTCCCCGGCCTCGGCCCGGCGGATCGCCGCCCGGCTGCTGCAGCTCGACCTCACCGCCACCGCGCAGCGCGGCGGCGAGCTGGTGGTCATCGACACCGTGTACGACGGCGAGGACCTCGCCGAAGTCGGCCGGCTCACCGGTCTGGGAGCCGAGGGCGTGATCGCCGCCCATTCCGGCCAGGTCTGGACCGTGGCCTTCGCCGGCTTCGCACCCGGCTTCGGCTACATGGTGGGGGAGAACGGGCAGCTGGAAGTGCCCCGCCGCAGCTCGCCCCGCACCGCTGTCCCCGCGGGCTCCGTGGCGCTGGCCGGCAACTATTCGGCCGTGTACCCGCGCCGCTCCCCGGGCGGCTGGCAGCTGATCGGCCGCACCAACGCCCGGATGTGGGACCTGGACCGGGAGCAGCCCGCCCTGGCCGCCCCCGGCCACCGGGTGCAGTTCCGCCCCGTCCGGGATGCAGTCGCGCTTGCAGCAGAGCCGGACGCCGAGCCAGTCGCGGAGCCAGCCGCCGAGTCCGCCGCCGAGTCCGCCGCCGGGCCGGCCCCGGAGCCCGCCATGGAAATTTCCGGATCCGTGCCGGAACCCGCCGTTATGCAGGGCATCACCGCCGGACTCCGGATCGTGTCGCCGGGCCTGCAGAGCCTCGTCCAGGACCTCGGCCGGCACGGCCACTCGGGCCTCGGCGTCTCCGCCGCCGGAGCCCTGGACCGGGCCTCGCTGCGCCGGGCCAACCGCCTCGTCGGGAACGCGCCGTCGGCCGCCGCCATCGAGACCGTCGCCGGCGGCCTCAAAGTCCAGGCCGCCGGGGACCAGGTCCTCGCGGTTGCCGGGGCGCCGTCGGAACTGAGCATCGAGTCGGCGCCGGACGGCGCCGGGGAGACCTGGCACCGCACCGCGCCGATGGCCACCCCCTTCGCGCTGCTCGACGGCGAAACGCTCAGCCTCGGTGCCCCGCAGAGCGGATTCCGCAGCTACCTCGCTGTCCGGGGCGGAGTGGGCGTCTCCCCGGTGCTGGGCAGCCGCTCCACGGACACCATGTCCGGAATCGGCCCCGCACCCCTGACCGCGGGGCAGCTCCTTGCCGCCGGCGGCGAGGCCGAGTCCGGCGTCGTCGGGCACCCCGAGCTGCAGCCGGACTACCCGGGCACCGGGGTGACCGTCCTCGACGTCGTCCCCGGCCCGCGCGCCGACTGGTTCGGCCAGGCCGCTCTGGACTCTTTCACCGGCCAGGAGTGGGAGGTGAAGCCGCAGTCCAACCGCGTCGGCATGCGGCTGGACGGGACGCCGCTGCAGCGCACCCGTCAAGGCGAGCTGCCCAGCGAAGGCACCGTGGCGGGCGCCCTCCAGATCCCGCCGGAGGGGCTGCCCGTTCTGTTCCTCGCCGACCACCCGATCACTGGCGGCTACCCGGTGATCGCCGTGGTGGTCGACTCCCAGTTGGACCTCGCCGCGCAGGTCCCCATCGGCGGGAAGATCCGCTTCCGCTGGGCCGAATCCAGCACCCTCGAACACAACACCACCGAAAAAGAAGTGAGTAACTGATGCGCAAGGTCCTGATCGCCAACCGTGGAGAAATCGCGGTCCGCATAGCCCGGGCCTGCGATGACGCGCAGCTGGCGTCCGTCGCCGTGTACGCCGACATCGACGCCGATGCCCTGCACGTCTCCGCCGCGGATGAGGCCTTCAGCCTGAACGGCAACTCGCCCGCGGACACCTACCTGAACATCCCCAAGCTCCTCGCCGTGGCCGCCGAGTCCGGAGCGGACGCCGTCCACCCCGGCTACGGCTTCCTCTCCGAGAACGCCGACTTCGCCCAGGCCGTCCTGGACGCCGGGCTGACCTGGATCGGCCCCAGCCCGGAGGCGATCCGGCTGCTCGGCAACAAGATCACGGCCCGCGACGCCGCGGTCCGGGCCGGCGCGCCGCTGGTCGCCGGCAGCGACGGTCCCGTGGACACGGCCGCCGAGGCCCGCGCCTTCGCCGAACAGCACGGCCTGCCGATCGCCATCAAGGCCGCCTTCGGCGGCGGCGGACGCGGCATGAAGGTGGTCCGGGTCCTCGACGAGGTCGAGGAAGCCTTCGACTCCGCCGTCCGTGAGGCGATCGCCGCGTTCGGCCGCGGAGAGTGCTTCGTCGAGCGCTACTTGGACCGCCCCCGCCACGTCGAGGCGCAGGTCCTGGCGGACGCGCACGGCAACGTGGTCGTTGTCGGAACCCGCGACTGCTCCCTCCAGCGCCGGCACCAGAAGCTCCTCGAGGAGGCTCCCGCACCGTTCCTCAGCGCGGAGCAGACCACGCTGATCTACGACGCCGCCAAGGCCGTCTGCCGGGAGGCCGGCTACTCCGGCGCCGGCACGGTGGAATTCCTGGTCGCGGCCGACGGAACGGTGGCGTTCCTCGAGGTCAACACGCGCCTTCAGGTGGAGCACCCCATCACCGAGGAAACCACCGGAATCGACCTCGTCCAGGAACAGTTCCGGATCGCCGCGGGGGAGCCGCTGCGCCTGACCGAGGACCCGGCACCGCGCGGCCACGCCTTCGAATTCCGGCTCAACGCCGAGGACGTGGGCCGCGGCTTCCTGCCCTCGCCCGGCACCATCGGCGAGTTCGCCGGCCCCACCGGCCCGGGCATCCGGCTGGACACCGGGGTCCGCTCCGGCTCCTTCGTGGCGCCGCAGTTCGACTCCCTGCTCGCAAAGCTGATCGTCACGGGAGCGGACCGCCAGCAGGCTCTGCGCCGCGCCCGCCGCGCCCTCGCCGAGATGCGCATCACCGGCGTCGCCACCGTGCTGCCCTTTCACCGGGCCGTGCTCGCGTCCCCGGACTTCACCTCCGAGGACGAGCTGGGCATCCACACCCGCTGGATCGAAACCGACTTCGCGGACAGTGTCTCCATCTCGGCCGATCCCGATTACAACACCACCGCGCCCGACGGCGAACGCCGCACCATCACCGTCGAGGTGGACGGCCGCCGTCTGGCCGTCGGGCTTCCGGCCGACCTCTTGGACGGCTGGGCACGCTCCGGAGGCCCGGCACCTGCCGGTTTGGCGGTAGTGTCCGACGGCGGTAAGGCCGCCGCTGCCGACCCGGGGGAACTGCGTGCCGACATGGCCGGCACCGTGGTGAAGTGGCTGGTCGAACCGGGCGCCGAGGTTGCGACCGGGGACCCGGTGGTTGTTCTTGAAGCCATGAAGATGGAAACCCAGGTTTCCGCGCACCGGGACGGGACCGTCACCGACGTCCGCACCGAAGCCGGTGGAGTGGTCACGGCCGGAGCGGTCCTGGCGCTGATCGGGTAGTTCGTTTCTTGGATTACAGGGGCCGTTTCCGCCCAGCGGAAACGGCCCCTTGCCCTGCGTGCCGCGGGCGGGCACGCTGGCTGGATGACCAAACTGCAGCCTGCTGCCAACATGTCCGGCCTTGACGTCTCGGCGGGGATCGAGGCGCAGCCGGACGGCGTGATCGCCCTGGACCCGGAGTTGTCGGCCCTTTGGGAGCTAGCGGCGCCGTTCCTGACGGTGCGCGACAACGACGCCCATACGCTCTACGCGGTGGGGCTGGCCCGCGCGCTGCTGGATGGGCACCCGGAAGCGGATGCCGCCGTCGTCCTTCCCGCGATCATGCTGCACGATATCGGCTGGTCGCAGGTGCCGCCGGCGGAAGTCCTCCAGGCGATCGCGCCCGGAGGCGGGAGACCGGACCTGGTGCTGCTGCACGAAAAGGAGGGTGCCCGGCTCGCCGCCGGGATCCTCGCCGCGGCCGGGTACGATGCCGGTAAAGTGCCGGCCATCCTGGACATCATCGACGGCCACGACTCCCGGCGCGAGGCGCTCTCGATCGAGGACGCGATCGTCAAGGACGCGGACAAGACCTGGCGGCTCAGCCCGCACGGCATCGACACCGTGATGGACTGGTTCGGACTCGACCGCGGCCAGGCCATGCGCCTGTGCAGCCAGCGCGTCCACGGACACCTGTTCACGGCAGAGGCGCAGGGCATGGCCCGGGCGTTGTCGGCGCTGGAATCGGTGACGCTGTGGCCGCAGCGTCAGGCGCTGCTAACGGCGCAGCGCGGGCCGGAGGAGGCGAAGATCATCGAGGGTAATCCCGGTGAGGGTCTCCCGGGTTGACCGGAACGGGCCGTCGGGGACATGCGCAAGATGTGGGATGACCAGGACTGTCATGCCGGCGGCCACGGCGCTGGCCGCCCCGGTGTCCGTGTCCTCGATGGCGAGGCAGTCTCGGGGGCGGATTCCCAAGGATGCCGCGGCCGTGAGGTATGCCTCGGGGTGCGGTTTGCCGTGGGTGACGTCATCACCGGCCACGACCTTGAGGAAGGCGTCGGGACCGGCGCTTTGGGCGATGTATCCGGCGACCGGCCGGAACGCCTGGGTGACCAGTGCGCAGGGGATCCGGGCCTGAGCGAGGCGTGCGAGGAGCTCCTGCGCTCCGGGCCGCCAGGGGATCCGGTCGCGGATGGTGTCCAGGACCTGGTGGACGAGCCGGTCGATGAGCTCCGGTCCAGCCAGGGGGACTCCGCGGTTGCGCATCTCGGCCGCGGACACCGGCAGGGGTTTGCCCACGAAGAAGGCGGCATCGGCGTCCCTCCAGGGCACGTGGTATTCGGCGGCGAGATCGGCGCGGGCCTGGATCCAGAACGGCTCCGTGTCCACGAGCGTGCCGTCCATGTCCCAGAGCACCGCTGCGGGGTATCCGGTTCTGTTGTCCTGGATCTCAGGCACTGCTGTCCTTCCGTGGGTGGGTCGCGGTGGGGCTGGCTGGTGGCCCTGTCGGCGCCGGCGCGGTGGTCTAGGGACCGGTGCGCCGGCGCCGACCGGGCGGCGCGGCTAAACGCCTAGCCCGAGCGCCCGCCTGCCGATGGGGTTGAGGTCGTTCTCGGGGAACCGGTTATCCCAGTCGGTTTCGTAGTGCTCCTCGGGAAAGTCCCGCGGTGAGCGTCCGGCTTTGAAGTCCTCTGCCACGACGGCGGCGTACCGGGTGTTCTTCTCGCACTGGGGGGCTGCCGGGATGTACATGACGTTGCCCCATCCTTGTTGGTCCTGCACGGGGGCGACGGCGTGGATCACGTCGCAATGCCACCACACCGAGTCGCCGGCCTGTACGTCGGGGATGGACGAGAGCGCGCGCATCAGCAGAGGGTGCCACTGCTCGCTGATCGGCAGGACGCGCCGTGGGCTGACGCCGCACAACTCGTCCTCCGGCACATCATCCAGCAGCGGACGAAGCAGGATGTAGGCCATCGCTTCGGGGATAGGGACCGTCTGCAGCACGCCCTGATCGTTGTTCATGTCGGACAACGCCGTCCAGCCCTGGAAGGTGCGGAAGGCCGAGCACATCGTGGATCCGCCCTCGTACTCGTCGACTTCGGTGCGGTAGGCGGCATCCCAGGGGTCGTACTTCTCCGGTTCGCCGTCGAACACGAGCCGGAACACCCGCTGGTAGGCCGGCAGGAGCCACCGTTCCAGGGCGCCGGAGTCGGTATGCGGGCCCAGGCCGCTCGAATCGGCGCCCGGCGGGCGGCGGCGGATCCGGTCCGGGTACATCGAGTCCTGGTCAGGGTCGAACCAGGACCGCCCCTCCGATTCGAAAGTCCAGCGGCGGTTCAGGAATGACTGCACGGCCGCCATCCGCGGGTCCTGCCGCGCCTCCATCTGGGGGCGGGACCAATAGATCGGGTAGATCTCCGGGCGGGAGGCGGACAGGGTGCCGAAGAAGTCGTCGCCCGGGCCGCGGTACTTGGCATCGAAGTCATTGCTCTCCACGTAGTCCACGAGCTGCCGGTCCCATCCCAGCGCGGTCTCGCGCGGGAAGTGACCGCGCACGACGGCGCAGCCGCGCCGCTTCAGCGCGGCCAGCTGGGCCTCGCTGACCTGACCGGATTCGATGTCCCTAAAGCTGATAACCGGCCAGACCTCCTCGCCGCGGGCCCGGATGGCCTCGATTTCCTCGACCTGTACCCGGATGCGGTCCTCGAGCCGGCGGAAGACTCCTTCGACATCGCCGATCCGGTCGCGCAGTTCGCGTTTGAGGGCGCGGATCTGGCCCGGGACATCAGCGGGGACCTGAGGGGCTTGGTGGACTGTGTCCTGTTCGCTCATTTTCATCGTTCCTTCTGTCGTCATTCCTAGACTGCGGTTTCTTGCATCGGGCACTTCGATGTAAGGGGGAAGCCTGCCGTCCGAGGGCACTGTCCGTGACACATCCCTGGGAGCTCGTGACCCCGGACTTCGCGAAGGCCTAGCTCGCGGCGGCGGTCACCGGCGCCGGGGAGATCGGCCGGGATCTGAGGGGTGGCGGGCGTCGGTTCCACAGCAATTCCTCCTATAGTAAAGAATCCTAACTAATTCCTTTTTCCAGTGTAGGGCACTCCGTTACGATGGGGAAGACCCCTATCGGAGGACCCCTGCCTTGACCCGTTCCCCGCACTCCCTGGCCCCGGCTGCATCGACGCCGCAGGCATTGGCCACGGTCACTGACCGGCGATTCTTCGAACATCTCCGCCGCAACGGGCCCAGCTCCCGGGCGGCCATCGCAGCGGCCGCCGGATTGTCTAAGCCCACCGCCTCCGAGGCGGCCACCCGGCTGACGGAAGCCGGGCTGATAAGTGAGACGGGCCAGTCGGCCGGGCCGCGCGGCCGCACCGCGGCGATCTACGACATCGCCCCCGGCTACGGACATGCTCTCGCCGTCGCGGTGGCCACCGGCCGCGCCCAGCTCCGCGCCACTGATCTGCGCGGCAGCGTCGTGGGTGATTACCAGGTCTCGTCGGGAACGCCGCAGACCCGGGATCAGCTCGAGTTCGCCCTCTCCGGCCTGTTCGCCGAGTACCGGCGCGATGTTTCCACACCGTGCCTGGCCGCCGGCATCTCCCAGGCCAACCCCGTCGAGGCCGCCGGACAGGCCGTGCTGAGCCTGCCGAACGCGCCCTTCCCCGAAGGGCAGTGGAACCTGAGCGAACGTTTTCTCGGCGACTGCCGGGGGCCGGTCCGGGTTGACAACGACGTCAACTGGGCGGCCCTGGCGGAGCGCGAGTCCGGAGCGATGCGCGGCGTCGAGGACTTCCTGATGGTCTATGTCGGTGCCGGCATCGGTGCGTCCCTCGTCATGGGCGGCGAGGTGCGCCGCGGCTCACACGGCATCGCGGGAGAGATCGCCTATCTGCGGCAGAATGGACGGACGCTGATGGAGCGTCTGCTCGATCTCGGGATCACCACGGCCGGCGGCCTTTCCCTGGACATGGACCGTTACCGCGGCCTCTTCACGGAACACCCTGACGTCGCGGCGGCCGACGACTTCCTCGAACTGCTGGGCGAAGCCATCGGCAACACGGCCACCCTGAGCGACCCCGCGGCCGTCGTGTTGAGCGGGCCGCTGGTGGACTGCCCGGCGTTTGTGGACCGTTTGCGCGTCACCCTGGTGCCGCACCTGCTGGATCCCTCAACACTGGTGACCGTCAGCGATCTCGGCACAGAAGGGCCCCTGGCCGGCGCCTTATTGCACGCCCGTGACGCGGCCGTGGAAGGAATCTGGGCCGAATACCGCCGGTGATCCGTCGGTCCGCCCCGCCAAAAACGCCCGCCCCGGCTACCCTCGGACGGGCGCGGGAGCCGGACCGGCGAACGAGGGCCGGCCCGGACACGCCAACGCCCGAACCAGTTCCTTCAGAGCTGACCCGAGGACATGCAGGACCAGATCATGGGGTCCCTGTCCCTGCCCCTGCCCCTGCCCCGGACTGGATAGCGGCGAGCAGGGCCGTTCCGTCTGGGCTGCCGAAGCCGGTGCAGGGGTCCCAGCCTGGCGCGGCCTTATAGGAGCCGTTGTCGCCGACGACAATGTCGTGGAAGCCCGTGTTGGAGGATGCCATGTGGCTGTAAATGATGGCCTGCATAAGTCCAAACCGGCGGTTGCTCGCCTGCGCCAAACGCGCGACCAAGGCTGCCCAGAGCGGTGCCACGGCGCTGGTGCCTCCAATGACCATGTTTGTGCCGTTGACCCTTACCTTGTATCCGGTCTGCGGGTCCGCGACCCCACTGACATCCGGTACGCCACGGCCCAGAAATTTCTTGACGGGCTTGCCAGGCTTATGATGCTTGGCGTGGGCGACCTGTCCGTTCTGCCAGGTAGGAACAGGGAAAGCGTCGCTGAAGCCGCCGCCGGTTGCCGAGTTTGGTCCGTCATTCCAGACCGTTTCACGGACAATGTTTCCGGTAACCGGATCGGCCTCGAGCCGGGTGCCGCCGCAAGCGAGAACATACGGGCTTGAAGCGGGGAAATCGGCATGGTCCTTTCCGTCACTGGCTCCGTCGGCGCTGCCGTTGTCGCCGGCCGCGGCGGTGACGGTGACGCCGAGGGCTGAGGCATCGGCGAAGGCCTGGTCGAACGCCGTGCGCGCCTGCGCGGTCCAGCCGTCCTCGCTCTGGCCCCAGCTGATGCTGATCGCCGCAGGCGTCGGGTTCGCGTGCGAGGCGTTGATGATCGCATCGAGGAAGCCGGCGTCGTTGTTCGGAGCGAAATAGACCAAGATGTCCGCTTTCGGTGCGAGGGCGCCGACGACCTCGACGTCGAGCATCACTTCGCCGTCCGCCCCGTTCGGATCCATCCCTGGCTGGTTGGCCGCACCGTCGACCCCGACAGCCGTGACGTTTGGCGGCGTGATCCCAAGGCCGTTGAAGTAGACGTTCAGGTCCGACGTCGAGTAGCCCCCGCCGAGTTCGATGATGGCAATGTTCTCCCCGGCGCCATCGGTGCCGGCCGGGAACTTGTAGATCTTTCCCAGCTCCGGCGGGGTGTAGCTGGTGCCCGCCGTGGCCAAGGGGATCGCGCGGAACTGGGCCCGGGCCTGCGGCCGGTCGTCAAGGCCGAGGACAGCGGTGACGATGCCATCCAGCGCCGCTGGGATTCTTAGTCCTCCGGTGCGGTGGCGGTGGATGACCTCGGCGCCATGGGGTCCGGCGCTCGTCACTTCATTCAGACTGGTGCCGAAGATATCGCTGAGCGTCTCAACAGTTCCTGCCAGGCGCAGCCGGCGCGAGGCCGGATCAGCTTCCAGGACTTCCGCCCCGAGCCTCGTGAAAGTGTCCGTGGCGAGTTGCATGTCATCCTGGCCGGCGCCGTGGGTTGCTGCCAGATTTTCGACCGACATGGGTTCCTTGACCGTCTCCGGCATCGGGGCCTTCCGGCGCAGGATCACGGTGACCTCGATCCTGCGGGCCGGATCAACTGGTCCGTGTTCGGCCCGGACTTCGGGTACCCCGTGGCGCTCCGAACCGGGCAGCGGGACGCTGTCCTCAGCGAAAGATGGACGGGTAGCTGGCTTGTCGCTCATGGTGTTCTCCAATCACGTGGACATTCATTCGTAAGGGAGTAGGCAGGATGTTCCTGGACCCGGAGGATCCGAGGTCTTGATCGGCCATAGATACGATCATTCCTACGGCTGTCAGTCACTGGTGGGACAGCCTTCAGCTTTGTCGGGATATTCACTTAGTGGTGTAGCCGGTACTGCCTCAGACTTCAAGACCTCTCTGCTTGGCCGGCCGCTACTTGAGGCGGGCAGCCAGGGCGGACGCCAGCGCCGTGGCGGAAGCGGTGCTGCTGTCGATCCGCCAGTCTGTTTCTTTGTTGAAATCGAACCAGACCACCGCGGTGACGTCGGACTGGGACGCCAGATAGCTGATCAGTGCCGTGTTCCAGTCGGCTTTGGACCCGCCTTGTTCTGCCGACGACGTTTCTGCCACGAGCACTTGTTTTCCCGGCGCGAGGCGACGTAGTTCGGACAGGCCCGGGCCGAAGAGCTCCGAGGGCGAGATCCAGCTGCTCCAGGCCGCCGACGTGAACCAGTTGTATCCGTCGAGCGCCACCGCGTCCACGTACGCGGGGCCCGGATAGAGGCCGTCGAGCGCTGTCGACCCCCAGTACGGGACGTTGGGGTTCCACACCCAGGTGATGTTGGAGGCGCCGGTGGCGGAGACGACGTCGTGAACGTGCCGCCACGCGGCAACGTAATCACCGGGGCCGTTGCCGTTGATTCCCTCCGACCAGGGGTACCAGTTGCCGTTCATCTCGTGCCCGAAGCGCAGCATCACCGGGTGCCACCAGGACGCCAAGGCCACGCCCCACTGCCGCAGGTAGGGATCGAAGTTTCCGGCCGTTATGCGGTCCAGGGCATAGGCCGGCTGTTCGGTTCCGCCGCCCCAGGCCCATGGCTCCCAGGTCAGGAGGGTCACGGCGCCGCGGCTGCGGACGGCATCCAACTCCGCGATGGGCGGAGCCTGATTGAAGTCCTTATAGGACAAAATGACGGACGGTGCCTCGCCGGCGAGGGACGCGGCCTGGTCCAGTTCTGCCGAGGCCAGCGGCCCGCCCGGGGTGCCGACGCCGAAACGCAGCGGCGCGCTGCTGCTGGCCGGCGGCGATGGTTGTGTTACCGGCGTGGCGACGATGGTGAAGGCCGCGGAAGCCTTGACGGTGCCGGATACGGCCTGAATATCAAGGACCGGCTGGGACGTTGGCGGGATCACGACGTCGGCCGTGAAGTATCCCGAGGCACTGACCTTGAAGGCGGCGGAATTGACGCCTGCGCTGAGTGTTCCGGCGTTCTTCTTGGGGAAACCGGTGCCGGTGACGGTGACGATGGTTCCGGGCGGCCCCTTGGTCGGGCTGAGGCTAAGGGACGCGGATGCGGCCTGCGCGGGTACCTCCACGAGTGTCAGGCTAAGGCCAGCAGGGCAAGGATGCAGGCCAGGGTTCATCGGGACTCCTTGACCGGGCCCCGGTAGTGCGGGGCGTCGTGGCGGGACGAGGCTTGCCTACCGGAAGCCGTAACGTCCAGTGTCCGTCAGGAACGTACCGCACCGGGAGCCATCAGGAGCAGCAGATCCCAAGGATTGGCCAAGGATTCCTCTATCGGAGACCCGCCGGATCGAGGACAGTCTTTGGACGAGTTACGAACGCCCGTCCGGGTACCCCGGGCGGGCGTTGCCTCTCCTGCGTATGGAGACCGCCTATAGAAGGCTTGCTCCGATGTCTCGTCCGATCCTGCGGAGCAGGGTGGCGGACAGTCCGGGGTCCTTGGCGGAGTCCTGATTGGTGTAATCGGCCAGCGCGTAGACCCGTGTCACGGCCATTTCGGGCCACCGCGCCTTCGGGAGCAGGGAGCGGCCGGCGACCGCGATGATCGGACGGGCGCCCGACCGCCGGGCGACGGCGGCGGGAAGTTTGCCGGCCAGGGTTTGTTCGTCCAGGCTGCCTTCGCCGGTGATGACGACGTCGCAGCTGTCCTTGCGGGTGTTGAAGTCCAGCAGGTCCAGGAAGTAGTCGGCGCCTGAGACCTGCTTGGCACCGAGCAGCTGGCACGCGTAGCCGAGCCCTCCGGCGCTGCCGGCGCCTTCGTGCCCGACCAGGACGGTCGCATCCGCGAACCCGGCTTCGGCCAGCTTGGCCACGAAGTGCTCCAGACCCTGCTCGAGGATCGCGATGTCCTGTGGTGACGCGCCCTTTTGGGGTCCGAAGACGGCCGGTGCCCCCTGGGTGCCGAGCAGCGGGTTGTGCACGTCGCTGGCGACGATGAGTTCGGTGTCGGCCAGTTCGGGGAGCGCGGTCCGGTGGACGGTGTGGATCTGTGCCAGCGCCCGGCCGTTGCCGTAGAGCTGTCGGCCGTCGGCGTCGCGGAAGCTGTAGCCCAGGGCGGTGAGCATGCCCATGCCGCCGTCGGTGCTGGCGCTGCCGCCCAGGGCCAGGACGATCCTGGCCGGCTTCAGGCTGAGGGCGAACAGAACCGCCTCACCGAAGCCGCGGCTGGAGGCACCCAGCGGATCCAGTGTTCCGTCCGGCAGGAGTCCCAGGCCGCAGGTGTTGGCCACCTCGACAACGGCGGTGAAGCCGTCGAACGCGATGCTGGACCGAATGGGCTGGCCGGTGGGCCCCGCGACGGTGTAGCTGCGCCGGGTGAAGCCGGAGGCGACGGCGGCGTCCACGCTGCCGTCACCCCCGTCCGCCAGGGGAAGCAGTTCACAGTGGACGGATCCGGATCCGGATCCTGCGGACCGAAGGCCCGCTGCCAGGGCATCGGCCACCTCGGCGGCGGTGAGGCTGCCTTTGAATTTGTCCGGGGCGATGAGCGCCCGCACGGTTGTCGGAGCGGTTGGTGTGAGCATGTCAGATGCTTTTCGAGTAGGCGGGGCTGCGGCCGTTCCCGTAGGGCAGGTCGACGTCGTCGCCCGGTTCCGCGTGCGGGTCGGTTAGGTCTGCAGCGATGTCCGTGAACTCATCGGGTGTCGGGTCCTCGCTGGGCATTGGCTCAACGGTGTCCCCGTTGAAGACCCGGCGCACCCGGTCCGCGTCCAGTGTCCGGTCCCACCAGGCGATGAACAAGGTGGCGACGGCGTTGCCGGTGAAGTTCACCAGGGCCCGGCATTCTGACATGAACTTGTCGATGCCGAAGATGAGCATGATGCCGGCGGCCGGGATGGTTCCAAGGGTGGCGAGGGTGGCGGTCAGGGCGATGAACCCGCCCCCGGCGACCCCGGCTGCCCCCTTGGACGTGAGCAGCATGACCGCGATGAGGCCCAGTTGCTGGCCGATGGTCAGGTTCGTGTTGGTGGCCTGTGCGATGTACACGGCGGCCAGCGAAAGGTAGATGGCGGCGCCGTCGAGGTTGAAGCTGTACCCGGTGGGGACTACGAGCCCGACCGTTTCCTTCTTGACCCCGGCGTGCTCGAGTTTGCGCATCAGGCCCGGCAGCGCCGGTTCGGCGGTGGAGGTGCCGAGGATGAGCAGGTATTCCTCTTTGAGGTGGCGGATCATCTTGAAGATGTTCAGCTTCAGGAAGGCCATGACGGATCCGAGGACCACGACGACGAAGAGGATGGAGGTGGCGTAGAACAAGACGATCAGCCCGCCCATGCTGGAGAGGGAGGAGACGCCGTACTTGCCGACGGCGAAGGCCATCGCGCCGAATGCGCCCAAGGGAGCGGCCTTCATGATGAAGCCCAGGATCTTGAACATGACGCCGGTGAGGCGCTGGACCCCGTCCAGGACGGGGGTGCCGACTTTGCCCATGGCGTTCAGGGCGATGCCGAAGATCACGGCGATGAAGATGATCTGGAGGATGTCGCCCTCCACGAAGGGCGCGACGATGCTGGTGGGGATGATGTGGGTCAGGAACTGCCACCATTCCTGGTGGGCGCCGGTTTCGATGAGCTTGGCCGCGGACTCCGTGGTCTTGATGGTGCTGGCGTCGGCGTTGACGCCGTCGCCGAGGCGGAAGACGTTGATGGCGACCAGGCCGAAGAGCAGGGCGAAGATGGTGCCGATCTGGAAGTACGTCAGGGCCTTCAGGCCGGTCATGCCGACCTTTTTCAGGTCCGCGACGCTGGCGATGCCGCCGACGATGGTCAGGAACACGATCGGGCCGATCAGCATTCTCATAGCGTTGACGAACGTGGTGCCGATCGGTTCCAGGGCGATGCACGCGGCCGGGGCGAGCCAGCCGACCAGGATGCCGAGGACGATGCCGGTCAGTACCCAGAAGTACAGCTGCCTGTACCAGCGTGTCTTGGGGGCCGCTTTTTTGGATGCCGCGGCTCTGCCCGCGGTGGTGATGTGTCCCATGATTCCTACCTCATTGTGGAATGTGAGTGGCGTGGTGCTTGAAGAATGAAAAAAGTAGGTCGGGGCGGGCGTCGGCAGTGCGCGGCGCCGCCCGCCCCGGGTCAGGCAAGGCTAGACGGCAGCCAGGGTGTGGGTGAGGGTCTTGATGATGGCGTCGGTGACGTCATCGGTGTTCGCGTCGCCGCCGACGTCGCGCGTCAGGTAACCGGCGGCGGTGGCCTGCTCGATGGCGGCCTCGACCTGGCGGGCTTCCTCGTGCAGGCCGAAGTGGTCCAGCATCAGGGCGGCGCTGGCGATCGCGCCGATCGGGTTGCTGATGCCCTTGCCGGCGATGTCCGGGGCGGAGCCGTGGACGGGTTCGAACATGGACGGGAAGCGGCGTTCCGGGTTCAGGTTGGCGCTGGCTGCCAAGCCGAGGCTTCCGGCCAGGGCCGAGCCGAGGTCCGAGAGGATGTCCGCGTTCAGGTTCGAGGCGACGACGACGGACAGGTCTTCCGGGTGCAGGATGAACTTGGCGCTCATGGCGTCGACCAGGACGCTTTCGGTGGCCACCTCCGGGTAGTCCAGGGCCACGCGCTGGAAGGTTTCGTCCCAGAGGACCATGCCGTACTGCTGGGCGTTGGACTTGGTGACGGAGGAGACTTTTTTCACGGTGCGTGTGCGGGCGAGGTCGAAGGCGAAGCGCATGATCCGCTCGCAGCCCTTTTCGGTGAACAGAGCGGTCTGGAGGGCGACCTCGTTGCCGGGGCCGCGGCCGCTGAGGTTCCGTCCGCCGAGCCCGGCGTATTCGCCTTCGCTGTTTTCGCGAACCACGATCCAGTCGAGTTCGGTGTGGTCGGCCTTGCGCAGCGGGGACTGGATGCCGGGGAGGAACTTCACAGGGCGGATGTTGGCCCACTGGTCGAAGTTCTGTGTGATGTTCAGGCGCAGGCCCCAGAGGCTGATGTGGTCCGGGACGTTTTCCCACCCGACGGCGCCGAAGTAGATTGCGTCGAAGTTCTTCAGGGCCTCAAGGCCCTTCGGGTCCATCATCTGGCCGGTCTTTTCGTAGTAGCCGCAGCCCCACGGGAATTCCGTCCATTCGAAGGCGAACTTCCCGCCGGAATTCTGGGCCAGGGCGTCCAGGACACGGCGGCCGGCGGAGACAACTTCCTTGCCGACGCCATCGGCAGGGATGGAAGCGATGCTGAATTTCTGGGTGGCGCTCACGGGCCTACCTCCTTGTTGAGTGTGTTAGCAGCGTCACACTGCCTGTCCTCTTCAAGTAGACGGTCAGGCGACACTCGCCGTCCAAGACCAAGATCCGATCCGGTAGATAGGCGCAGCCTATTGGTCTGTTCCATCGGCTGCCGAGAGGTCGCCCTTTTGGACGCGCAAAAGGGCGTTATCGGAGAAATCGACGGGCGGGTTACTTGGTGTGGAGGGCTGCGACGTCCAGGAATGCCCTGGCGGCGGGCGTCAGGCCTTCTTTACGGCTCAGAATGGCCACGTCAAGATGGGACACGGGTTCAATCAGGAGGGTCCGCAACCCTGACTTGTGCGCCAGCGGGGCCCACGATGAGGGCATCACGGCGTGGCCCACGCCCGCCAGGACCAGCGGCAGGATCGAGGTCCGGTGGGCAACCTCGACGACGATTTCGGCGTCGACCCCGCGCGCCAGCGCATCGTCGACGAGCCAGCGCATGAGGGAACCGCGCTGGCTCGCGATCAGCCGGTGTCCGCCCAGGTCATCACGCTGGATGGCCGTCCCCGGGGCGAAAGTGTCGGCCTCCGGATTGACGATGAGAATCAGCGGCTGGCGTTCCAGTTCCAGGACTTGGACGCCCGGGACCCGGATGGGCGTGGGCGAGCCGGCAAGGCCGATCTCCGTACTGCCGCTGCGGACGGATTCGATGACTTCTTCCGGCGTAAACGCGGCACTGACGTTGAGCCGGACCGACGGATACGCGCGGGTGAACCCGGCGATCATGGACGTCAGCGGCTCGATGCCGGGCGACGGCATGGTGATAATGTCCAGCCGTCCGCTCCGCACGCCCCGCAGCGCCTGGACCGCGGACTGCGCCGCATCAAGGTCCCGCATCACCAGACGTGCCGGCCCGACGAGTTCCTTGCCCGCCTCACTCAGAACTGCCCGGCGGCCGATCCGGTGGAAGAGCGGCACGCCCAGTTCCTTCTCTAAGGCGGCGATGGTCTGGGAAAGAGACGGCTGGGCGATGAGCAGATGCTCTGCGGCGCGGTTGAATCCGTCGTGGTCAACGACGGCCAAGAAATACTTCAGCTTTCGTGTGTCCACGCCAGCTCCTTCACTCGGCCAGAGGTTTTGAGCAGGTTACACCCGAACCCTCATGGGGCCCTACGGCCCTGTAAGGCGGGACAAGGCCACAACGGCGTAGCGGTCAGTGTCGCCGTGTCCACTTTGGCCGCTGCTGGCGCAAACGGTGTACGGCCTGTACGTGCTGTCTGTGTGCAGGAGGCGCACTGTCGCGCGGGTGGCGGGCTGAGCCTTTTCAACGGTGTCCCTAAAGGCGCGGTAATCGTCCGGATGGATGACGTGGGGGAGGTAGCCGAATCTCGGTGACTGGATGCCGAACCGCTGCCAAGAGCCGGACGTCATGAAGGTCTGCCAGCAGGCGGTGTCGACGGCCATCAGCACCCGCTCCTCGGCGAGTTCGAAGACGGCGCGTAGCAGGCTGCTGGACTGGAAGTCCCCGAAACCAGGCGTGATCGGGGACGGGGTGGCCTCCTGAACCTCACGTGTGATAGCACGCAGCCACTTGCCCTGCCGTTGTTCGTCAGGGATGACCCGACCGGACACCTCGAGGTTCTTGATCCCGGGCAAAGCAGACGAGAATCTGGTGATGATCTTGTACGGCACCAGGTAGCGTTGTGCGTTCATCGAAGTGATGGCCGCGTCGATGGTCACCTTCATCCGGGTTCTGTCCTCAGGGGAGATCAGTTCGCTGACCCATTGGTTCATGTCCCCGGTGGGGCTCTCCCCGGAACGATCGATCTCGTAGATGGCGAAGAGGTCATCATTCCAGGACGTTTCAATGTGCCCGGTGGAGGAGATCGTCCACTCCAGGGCGCCGATCGGCGGGCGCGGTGGCGGGTTGTCTCCCACCGCAGTGTAGACGGCCAGAACTGCAAGAACCGTGTTCGTCATCGGAGAGCTAATCGGCACTGCGAGAACACGGTAATTGATGCCCCGATGCTGGACGGGGTCGTGGATTTGCCGTCCGGTCTCAGCGACGGCTTTGATCCGGTCCATCAGCAGTTCGCGGCCCAGCGGATCGAGGTTCTTGCGGACACTGGACCCTGAGTAGTTCACCGCACCGATGCTCAGGAGACCGGGCTGCTCCTTGTTGAGATAGTCCACCAGGACCCATCGGCCTCGCGTGTCGCCTAACGTGTTCATGACTCCTGCGCCCGTCGCTCATATAGGGTCGTTGCCGCCGCGCATTATGACGCAACCAATTGGCATGACCGGGGGGCCATCTTCCACCATTTGGGGCTTATGTCATATTTTTTGTCAAAACCGTGCCGCCAAGGGTCAAGGATCACGACTTGTGGATTTGAGTTTGCCTGAACCGATTGGCATCATATGTCTACCAAGCCCATCTGGCGGATGCCCGGCAGGCTGTACAAAGTGTCATCTGATCACCATCTTCAGGAGTACAGTCCTTTGCCCGACCCTTTTGCGCATTCCGGCCACACCGCATGGCAGCCCTCATCGCAGGTTTCCGAACCGGCTCCCGGCTTCTTCTTTGTCGAAGGCCCGGCATCCAACTGGATCATCGTCCGGGACGAGTCCGGTTTCATCCTCGTTGACAGCGGCTACCCCGGCGACACGGACTTCGTCCTGAAATCCATCGATTACGCCGGGCTGAAGCCGGCCAAGGCCCGCGCCATCCTCATCACGCATGGTCACGTCGACCACACCGGGTCGGCGGCCCTGTTTTCCCGAACGTTCGGGACCCCGATCCTGTGCAGTCCCGAAGAGCTGGCACACGTCCAGGGACACGAAAAGCACCAGGTCGGCCTGGGACAGGTTGTCCTCCGCGCCTGGCGTCCGCGCGTCCTGCGCTGGATGAGTCACGCGATCCGCGCCGGCGCGCTGAACGCCGATCCAGCCACCGAGGCCCGGGCCTGGACGGCGGAGCAGCTCCGGGAGCTCCCGGGCAGCCCTGAGGCGATTCTGGTTGCCGGCCACACGCCGGGCAACGCCTCCATCTATTTCCGCGGCGCCGGGGTGATCGCCACCGGCGACTCCTTGATCACTGGGCACCCCCTGACTCGGCAAAGAGGCCCGCAGATGCTCCATCCGATGTTCCATACCGAGCCGGGCACCGTGCTGTCCGCGACCCATGTCCTCGACGGCGTAGAAGCGTCGGTCATTCTTCCGGGCCACGGTCCCGCGTTAGCCATGCCCCTCTCCCACGCCTTGGCATCCCTCCGCGCCTGACGCGTCAGTCCGGGCTCGTCCCCGCTGTCGGCCGCGTTCGGCATCGGCTTCACTGCACCACGGCAATCGCGAAGCCACCCCAGGCGCGCTTCTTCGTGGTCTCACGACCGAGCACATGCTGTTCGAAGATCGCCAACCCGCAGGATCGGAGAAGTTCGGACAGGCGCTCCCGCGACGGCGGTGTGCTGTCCACACCGAACTTCAACGGCCCGCCCACTGCTTTGGCCGCCGCCCTCCCGTACCGCCAGTACAGCATGGTTGATTCGAGAGTCTCGGTCGTGAAGTAGTCGAAGGCGAGCAGGCTGCCCCGGGCGCAGCCCGCGACCTTGCTCAGCGTGTCCTCGATCGCTGCCTGCTCGAGGTACATTGATGCTCCTATACACGTCAATGTTCTCTGAGCCAGGTTTCGTAGCGCTGGTGGAAGACATCATCCCGGCTGAGTCCGCGTTCCAGGCGGGACAGGGCGGTGGGCCAGACGTGGAGGGCGTCGGCGGCTTGCTGAAGGGTCAGGTGCTTAGCTGTGCGTGTTGTCCGGAGGGTTCCGGCGTCGGGTGCGGGGCGCGGGTGGCGGAGTTGGTCGTAGATTTCCCGGGCGACGTAGCGTTTGAGGCAACGCATGATTTCTTTGGTGCTTTTGCCCTCCTGACGCCGTCTGGCTACGTAGGCCCTGGTTCTGCTGTCGTAGCGCATCCGCACAAGGACCACGTGGTGGATGGCTTTGTTGGCCTGCCGGTCGCCGGCGCGGCTGAGCCGGTGACGGGACGTCTTTCCCGATGATGCGGGGATCGGTGCGACGCCGACCAGGGCGGCGAACTTCGCCTCTGTGGTGATGCGTTCGGGGTTGTCGCCCGCGGTGACCAGCAGCTGGCTGGCGACGTCGGTGCCGACGCCCTGAAGGTCGCGCAGCATCGGTGCGTGGAAGGCGAGGATGGCGTCGAGTTCGGCATCGATCTGTGCCAGCTCGTGGTGCAGGTGCCGGTAGCGGACGGCGAGCCGTTTCAGCACGGTCGCGGTGCTGGCCAGCGGCTCGGAGACCGGTCCGGCGGGCCGTGTCCTCTCCAGCGCGGCCATCAGGGCCGGGCTCGTCATGGCCCGGTATTTGGCGCGGATGCTCTCCGGCGCGGTCACCAGGATCGCCCTGACCTGGGCCATCACGGCGACCCGGGCGCGCATGGCGGTGGCACGTTCCGCGCGCAGCACCCGCAACGATTCCACCGCCCCGTCGCGGGATTTCGGGGTGGTGGCGGCGCGGCCGGCGAGCACCGATTCGGCGGCCTGGTAGGCATCGAGCGGGTCGGATTTTCCCTGCAGCCGGCGCGCCTGCCGGTTCGGGCGCATCACCTCCACGACGTGAATGCCCTCGCGCACGAGCACGCGTGAGAGTTCGGCACCGTAGCTGCCGGTCCCTTCCACGCCCACGGCGAGGACGGGACCGAATCCGGTGATGAAGTCGATGATCCCCTGGTCGCCGGCACCCGCGGCCGGGAATTCCCTGTCGGCCATGTGCCGGCCGGTATCGGTGATGACGGCGACATGGTGGGTATCGGCGTGGGTGTCGATCCCGGCGATGACTTTCGTTTGTTCGTTTGCCATGATGAAACTGCCCTGACCTTCCGTTGCGTGCGGTGGAACACGAAGGGCACGCCGGCCGGGTGGACAGACAAGACAGTAATGGGACTCTTCGAACAGGCTCCTATGAGGTCATGTCCACCTGGCCGCCGCGTCAACTGCAGGCTGTGGTGCGGCGGACAGATCAATGTCAAGACAAACCCTCACACGGGCGTCAGTCACACTTCGAGCCACGCCGCAACACAGGCCAATTCCATCATTACTGTCACGCCTTCCCAGAGGAACAGCACCGGGCGCCCGGGGTCGAACCCAGCGTCGGCAAGTTTGGCGAGCCAGTCATCCTTCTCGAAGTCAGCAGGTACGAACGTGACCTTGCGTGCGTCGATCCCTGCCTTGTCCAGCATGGCGCGTTTGACCGCCTGTGTCTTCGGGGCATCGACCTCGAAGGAGCTGACGGGCGTGTCCTGCGGGAGTCTGTACGGACGCGTGTCGAAACCGGCGCCGAGGATGACCAGCTGGTCGATCGCGGGAAGGAAGCGGTCCACGGCGCTGTCGAAGAACGTGACCCTGGCCGACGCCTCGGCCTGGGGAGGGATCCTGCCCTCGAAGGGGTAACGGAAGGTCTTCGGGACGTATCCGGTGACGCGGTGCGCCAAGACCGTCGGCCAGAATGCCAGCCGCATGCCCAGCCAGGGCACGCCGGGCAGGACGGGCAACAGCCGGTTCGCGGCCTGGTCTTCGCGCACGCCGAAATTGTGCATCGCCCACCTGGCCGAGAGCGGGGCTTGCGCACTGGTCGACACACCGGACGGTTTCGCGGCCCGGAGCTTGACCACCCAGATCGCATAGCCGAGTAGCGAGACCGGTAGCAGCACAATACTGAGCGCATAGAAGGCGACGGCGGCACCTGTCTGGCGCATTTCCCGTTCCTTTCGACTCATGGTGCTACCGGAGATCATGGAGTCTGCGTAGTCGCTTCTGAGCAGGTCCCGGCGCTGGGCGGATTCATTCCCTCATACTGCTCCCACTCCACTGCGGGCGCCATGCCCGTCCGGCTCCTTTCCAGGGCGCGACCACGCCCGGAGACGCGTTCACGGGGCGGCGAAGATTTCCTTGGCCGCCGTGATGGCGGACATCGCCTTGGGCCAGCCGGCGTAGAAGGCCAGATGGATGATGGCCTCTTTGAGTTCGGTCTCGGTCAGGCCGTTGGACTTGGCCCGGACGAGGTGTCCGCGGAGCTGTTCGGTGCTGCCGCTGGTGATGAGGCTGGCGACCGTGACGAGGCTGCGGTCCCGCGGGGAGAGTTCGATTCGTTCCCAGATATCGCCGAAGAGCACACGGTCTGTGAGGTCAACGAGTTCGGGGGCGAAGTCGCCGATGAGTTGCTGGGCCCGGGTCTGGTTTGAATCGCTCATAATGGAGTCCTTTCGGGAGATGTGAAGAGCAGGTTGGTAGCCGCCGAGCGGAGATGAAGCTGGCGGGCTTGTCCGCTCTGAAGGAGCAGGGTCAGTCGATCCTGCGGCTTCCCAGCCAGCTCACCATGGCGGGGTCGCGGTGGTCGAAGAAGAGGCTGGCGCCGGTGTCCAGGGTGGCGATCTGGCTCATCTGCTCGTCGGTGAGGGTGAAGTCGAAGACATCAAGGTTCTGGGCCATCCGATCGGGACGCACGGACTTGGGGATGACGACGACCTCGCGCTGGATGAGCCAGCGGAGCACGACCTGGGCGACAGACTTGCCGTGGGCCTCGGCGATGGCGCTGAGGACCGGATCGGTGAACAGGTTGTTCTTTCCCTCGGCGAACGGCCCCCAGGATTCGATCTGGACGCCGCGTTCGCGCATCAGCGCCTGATCGGCGGCGCGTTGGTGGAAGGGGTGGGTCTCGATCTGGTTGACGGCCGGGACGATCTCGTTGTGGTCGATGAGATCAACCAGCCGGTCCGGGTGGAAGTTGGACACGCCGATGGCACGGGCCAGGCCTTCCTTGTTGATGTCCTGCATGGCCCGCCACTCGCTGTAGTAGTCCCCGAGCGGCTGGTGGATCAGGTACAGGTCGAGGTAGTCCAGGCCGAGCCGGCGGAGTGAGTTTCCGAAGGCCCGCTTCGTGTCCTCTTGAACGTTGCCGGTCGGGGCGTGCTGGATCCAGAGCTTGGTGGTGACGAAGAGTTCCTCGCGCGCGATTCCGCTCGCCTTGATCGCTGCGCCCACGGCTTCCTCGTTGCCGTAGGAGGCCGCCGTGTCCAGGTGGCGGTAACCGGCCGCGAGGGCGGCTTCGACGGCGGCCTGGGTTTCGCCGTCGGGGATCTGGAAGACTCCGAAGCCCAGGATCGGCATCTGGACGCCGTTGTTGAGGGTCACGGTTTTCATGGGGTTTCCTTTGTTGGGGTGTGGGCTGTTTCGTAGTCCTGGTCGGTGACGGGTTCAAGCCAGGTGGAGCTCTGCCCGTCGTGATGCTCGACCATGGCCAGGTGGCACATCATGTTGTCCCTGGTGGCGCCGTGCCAGTGTTCCTCGCCGGGCGGGGTGTGGACCGTGTCCCCGGGGCGCATGGCGATGACTGTGCCGTCGCGGGTGCCGACGAGCCCGGTCCCGTCGGTGCAGTGCAGGGTCTGGCCGAGGGGGTGGGAGTGCCAGTTTGTGCGGGCGCCCGGGGTAAACCGGACCATTGCAGCCACGAGTCTGGAGGGGGCCTCGCCGTTGTGCAGCGCGTTGACGAAGACGTCTCCGGTAAACCTCGACGTCGGGCCCTTGGCCGCGGGGGTGGGAGGTGTGAGCTTCATCCGGGATTCCTGTATTCCTGTGGTCATGTGTCGTTTGCTTGTGGATCTTCGCTGCCGCATTTGCTGTAGTTGCTCTGCCCGGCGAGAACGGCGCCGAAGACGGCGAGGCAGAAACGGAACTGATTCAAGGGAACCAGCCCTCGCGTGCACGCGGGAGTGTCTGTTGTGCGGTGTACTGTCAGTTCCTGTTAGAGCCACAAAGGGCCTCGTAACGTAGTAGCCATGGACAACAGCAAGGACGTCCGCGAGTTCCTGACGAGCCGGCGGTCACGCATCACGCCGGCCCAGGCCGGGATACCCGCGTACGGCGGGGCCAGAAGGGTGCCCGGGCTCAAACGCGAGGAAGTCGCGATGCTTGCCGGCGTCAGCACGGAGTACTACGCCCGCCTCGAACGGGGAAACCTTCGAGGCGTGTCCGACTCCGTCCTCGAATCCCTCGCACGCACCCTCCAGCTCGACGAGGCTGAGCGAACCCACCTGCTGGACCTGGCCAGGGCCTCCGCGCCATCGGAGGCCCCGGCCGCGCGCCGGCTGCGGACAGAAGTGCGCCCGAGTGTGGAACGGATCCTGGCTGGGATGACGGGGACGCCGGCCTACGTCCGCAACGCCAGGATGGATATCGTGGCCGCGAACAGCCTGTGCTTCACCCTGTACACGGACATCCTTAGCCCTGCGACGCTGCCGCTGAACCTCGCACGGTTCATGTTCCTCGACCCGCGGTCGCAGGACTTCTTCGTTGAATGGGCCACCCTTGCGGATGATCTTGCCGCCGCCCTCCGCACCGAATCCGGACGCAACCCACACGACAGAGCCTTGAGTAACCTCATCGGGGACCTCGCCACTGGAAGCACGGAATTCTCGACACGATGGGCACGGCACAACGTCCGCTTCCACCGCTCAGCCCGCAAGACCCTTCACAACCCGCTCGTTGGAGACATCGAACTTACCGGCGACGCACTCGAGCTCCCCGGCGAGGGCCTGACCCTCATCGCCTACACCGCCGAACCCGGAAGCCATGCCCAGGAGCAGCTCGACTTCCTCACCCGCTGGAGTGCAACCGGAAAACGCCCGATCGAACCGGCCCCAGCCAATCCGCACACCGCAATGACCAGGCCGTCCGAAGGGGACTCGCGGGACTGAGCAGGGTCGCCACGTATCGCGCGGACAAGGCCCAGTTGCTGGTCCTGGAGTCCTGACCGGCAATGCCCGGGCACTCAGGAGGGCCGATGTCTTGCCGCGGCAGGCCCGTCCCTTCGAGCGCGAAGGACGAGCAGCATGGCCAGTCCTGCCAGAGTGACGGCGCCGAATCCGATGATGGCGGACGAGATGCCGAAGGCTTCCGCGCCCAGCCCCAGCAGGGCCGAACCGAACGGGGTGGTGCCGGCCAGCAGCAGCACGAACAGGCTCATGACCCGGCCGCGGAGCCGGTCCGGCGTGAGTCCTTGGAGACGGGTGTTGACAGTGGTCGTGAACACCGTGCCGCTGAGGCCGGCCAGGGCCATGAGCCCCAGACTCACCGGGTAGGACTGTGAGATGCCCAGGAGGATCAAAATCACTGCAAGGACAGCGCCCGAGACGATCATCCGGCGATCGTTGCTGCCGCCTACAACGACCAGGCCGATGCCGGCTACCAGGGAACCGGCACCGAACGCCGACATGAGCGCGCCGAAGCCGACGGACGCCACGTTCAGCACGTCGCGGGCCAGCAACGGCGCTGCCACCGGCCAGTTGTAGCCGAATGTCCCCACCACGGCCAAAGCCCCAAGGACAAAGAGGACGGCGGGGGTGTGGAGGACATACTGCAGGCCCTCGCGCAGGGCGCCGTGACGGGCCGGTTTGCTCCGGGAGAGGCGAAGCTCGCCGGTGCGCAGGACCAGCAACGCGGTCAGTGCCGCGGCAAAGCTGGCCGCATTCATGAAAAAGACCGCCGCGGCCGAAAGCTGGGCCACCGCCAGCCCGCCAAGGGCGAAGCCGATCATCCGGCTGGAATTGAACTGCACACTGTTCATGGCCACGGCATCCGGCACCAGCGTGAGGCCCACCATCTCGGGGACAAACGCCTGCTGTGCGGGATTGTTGAACGCGTTGGAGACTCCAAGGATGAACGCCAGGAGGGCCAGTTGCCAGATTTGCGGGGACCCGGTCAGGGCGAGAAAGCCAAGGACAAGCGCCTGCACCGTGGCGAGGGCCTGGGCTGCCAGCATTATTGTGCGCTTCGGGAAGCGATCGGCCAGGACTCCCGCCGGCAGCACGAACAGCAGCAGCGGCAGGAACTGCAACGTGGTCACCAGACCCAGCACTGCCGGTGACCCGCTGATGTCCAGCACAAGCCAGGCCATCGCCACCATCTGCATCCAAGTGCCCGTGCCGGAGATGAGCTGCCCCGTCCAAAAGAGCGCAAAGTTCCGCACCCGCAGCGCCCGCAATAGGTCAACCGCACGCCGCGGAGGCGGAGCCCCGGGCGCCATTCCGGGCACCGGCGGGCCCGTGCTGTCAGGGCCCGCGCTGTCCGGACTCAGGCTCTCAGGCGGCATCGCCGATCTGCCTCTCCATGGGTTCCCCGCGGCATGAGCTCTTCGCGCCGGTTCCTCCCGACGAAGGCTCCGGAATGGGTCTAGTCGGCGAGGATGTGGTACAGCGCGCGGCGGGTTTCGTCGATTTTCTCCATCGCGGCATTGCGCTGTTCCTCGGTGGCCGAGAAGCGGAACTGGTGGATGACGCCCATGAGCTTTCCTACGCTCTGGTGAAATGCCGGTCCGGATCCCTGGGAATCGGTGCTCCACGCATTGTCCAGCTCCTCGGCGTGGTCGGCTACATAGGCCTTGCCCGCATCGGTGAGAGTGAATTCCGTGCGCCGGCCTTCACTGACGGGCGCGATGAGTTCTTCATCAACGAGCTGCTGCAGCGTCGGGTAGACGGAGCCCGGGCTTGGACGCCAGGCCCCGGACGTCCTCTCCGCGATTGTCTTGATCAGGCCGTAGCCGTTGGATGGTGATTCGGCCAGGAGGGAGAGAATCGCCGAACGAACATCGCCCTTGTTGGCCCGACGTGAACCGCCGGGGCCAAAGCCGGGTCCAAAGCCCGGCCCGGGACCGGGTCCGAATCCTGGCCCAAACCCGCGGCCCGGCCCGAAACCGCCGTGTCCGTGGGGTCCGCGGCGGCTTCTGCCGCGCCCGAAGCGTCCCTGGGCGGGTCCGCCGTCCGTGAATTTGTCGTCGTGAATGCCTTTCATACCGGCATCGTCCTTCCGTTTGAGGTGCGTTCCTCAGATGATCACCGATCCTTCGGCGATAGTTAACGATATATCGGAGACTGTCGCCGGTCAACGGCCAATTTAGCTGGATGATCGTCTGCTCAGCCCTTCCGCGGGCTCTCCTGTGTCCCCGACTTGTCGCCGGGGACCTGCCAGGTGGTGCCGAGGACGGCGGTCAAGGCCATGGCGACCAGCGCCGCCTTGAGTCCGGTGCCGCCGGCCGTCAGCGGCGGGATGGGGCGGTAGACGATCATCGGGGTCCTCCTTGGAGCGGTGTTCCTGTAACCACTTTCCTGCCGCGGAATTGTCGGGGGCTGAGGGGAACCTTTGCCCTGGCTGTGCAGCGGCCTGTCAGTCGTCGCCGGCGAAAAGGCTCACAGTCTGTTCACAGCGGCGCGACAGACGGTCGACAGTCCCGGGTTTGAGGATGGGGACACAGCTTGACCGGGACTCCGGGGGCGGACGCAGCATCGGGGGTGCGTCCGCCCCAAGCCCACGAATGCCAGCCGGCGTCCCCTGGCGGCCCCGGCCGGCAGTGGACGTTCACAGAAGACATGAGCACACGTTCGCCCGCAGGTCAGGCGGGAGGTCGACACAGGCAATAACGACGAGATCAGGATGACCCATGAGCGAGCACGACCATCTCACGCACAGCGACAACGCACGAGCCGGTGCAGACCCGGCACGGCCGGAGGCGCCCCGGGCAGGAGCAGTCGCGGCAACCGGCCGGAAACCCGGGAGGCGGGTTGGCACCGGCGTGTTCGTTGCCTGCCTGGTGGCCGCGGGTGCCTTGGGCGGGGGTGTGGCTGCAGCGGCGACGTCGATCTGGAACACCGCAGCCCCGGCCGCCGGCACCACCCAAACGACCCAATACACGCCGGTGATTGTCAACAATCCCGAGAGCGTCAACGCCGTGACAGCGGCCGCGCAGAAGGCCTCGCCCAGTGTGGTGACTATCAGCGCCAGCTCCGGCACTTCCGGCGGTACCGGATCGGGCATCATTCTGGACACGTCCGGCAATATTCTGACCAATACCCACGTGGTCACCCTGGACGGACAGGCCGCGAACGCGGCCATCGAGGTTCGGACGAACGACGGCAAGGTCTACCCCGGGACCATTGTCGGAACGGATCCGCTCTCGGACCTGGCCATCGTCCACATCACTGCCCCGGGGCTGGTGGCGGCGTCCCTGGGCGACTCCGGCAAGGTCAAGGTCGGTGACACCGCCATTGCTATCGGAGCACCCCTGGGGCTGAGCGGAACGGTGACGGACGGCGTCGTTTCGGCAGCAAACCGCACCATCGAGACCGCTTCCTCGGCCGCGCCCGGCTCGCAGAGCGGGTCCTCCGGTGCCGCGCAGGATTCCATCAGCATCAACGTCATCCAAACGGATGCGGCCATCAACCCGGGAAACTCCGGCGGCGCCTTGGTGAACACCAGCGGCGAGATCATCGGAGTCAACGTGGCCATCGCCTCGGCCGGATCCACGTCCTCCTCCTCAGCCCAGTCGGGGAACATCGGCGTCGGCTTCTCCATCCCGGTCAACGACGCGAAACGCGTCGCCCGGGAGATCATCGGCACGGGCACGGCCACGCACGGCCAACTCGGCCTCTCGGTGCAGGACAAGGCCGCGGGAACCTCGTCGGGATTCACGACCGGGGCAGAGGTGGCTGCCGTGACCACGGGCTCCGCGGCGGACAAGGCCGGCTTGAAAGCCGGCGACGTGATCACTGAGCTGGGCGGCCGGACTGTGACTGATGCTTCCGAGCTCACGGCGGCAGCGCGGGAACAGGCCGCCGGGGCCACCGTCAAGGCCACTTTCGACCGCGACGGCGGGCAGCACAGCACTGACGTCACCCTCGGCGCGGCCACCGCGGGCTGACGCCGCGGCCCGCCGGGCCCACATCGGAGTCCCGGCGTTAGGGTAGGGCATGATCGATAAGCGAAAGACTTGGCACGAAACCCATAAGGAATCCTTGACGCGGGGCCAACGGGCTGCGGATGTCATGCGGAACGGGATGGGCAGCTGGCCGTTCGTCGGCGGTTTCATCGGCTTCATGATCGTGTGGGCGGCAGTCAACAGCTGGGCGCTGGCGAACAACGCCTGGGATCCGTATCCGTATATTCTGTTGAATCTCTTTCTTTCGATGCTGGCGGGGCTGCAGGGAGCGATTCTTCTGATCGCGGCCAAGCGGCAGGACGCGATTGCCGCAGCGATGGCCCAGCACGACCGCGACACCAACGTGAAGTCCAAGGAGGAGATCGACCTGCTGATGGCCATCAACAGTCAACAGCTGGAGATCCTTCGCGAGCTGCGGGCCCTTGCGGGCGCCGGAATCGTCAGGATTGATGCCGGCGCCGGCGCCTAGGGTTTCTCGACCCTCAGAGTTTGGCCGGAGCTTCCGGCAGCGAGAGGCGCGCGGCCAGGCCTGAGAGCAGGATGGTGATTCCTTCATCCAGTTCAGCCATCCCGTCGTAGTCGGCGAGGACCGGGGCGAGGGCGCGGAGGTGAGGGAAGTCCTTCGGTGGCAGGCGGTGCAGGCCCAGGCGGAGAAGCGCTTCGTTTTCGTCGGGGTCAACGATGAATTCCTGCAGTTCGTTGAGGATGTGCCCGTAAAGGAATCCGTAGTAGGCGCGGTAGACGTGCAGTGCATCGGTGGGCGCGAATCCGGCGTCGATCAGCAGGGACAGGATCTGCTCCAGCGGCCGCAGTGTCCCAAGTGGCCTGAGGCCCAAGGGCGTTGATAGGGGCCGGGTCACGAGGAGGGGCACAACATTGGGGTGCCGGAGCGCCAGGAGCCGCAGGTCGTGGGCGATGCGGCGGAGCTGCGCCTGCCAGTCGGGATCATCGGGAAAGATGGCCAGTTCATTCAGGACGAGTTCTGAGACTCCGTCCAGCAGTGCTGCGCGGTTTTCGGCGTAGCGGTACAGGCCCATGGGATCCCGTCCCAGTTCCTGGCCGAGCCTGCGCATGGTGAGGGCGTCGAGTCCTTCAGCGTCCACCAGGGCCAGCGCCGCGGACAGAACAATCTCACGACTGAGCCGCTTCTTCTTGCCGGTTGCCGCTGGGGGCGCCGGGTTCGCTTCGGGCGACATCGTGTTCCGTTCGGGTCGGGGACAAGTCACACTGCCAGGACAATAGACAGGTTGCTTAATATGTAGTCTACGCCTACAGTCTACATTGTAGAAAAGTTGCTTGGCTGACCTCCGCGGCACGTGGATTTCCGGCCCGATAACCTTCTATCCCCGGATCTGCGGCTACGCAGCAGCCCGGGATCATGCTTCGACGCCGCGTGCACGGCCTTGAAGCCAGCTGCTGTAGCCACACGGCGGCACAGACTGCACCGCGAGGAATCGAGCCACACATGGCAACTTCTCACTATGACCAATTCCTGCAGGAAGCCACCACCCGTGACCCTGCATCCGATCGCGCCCTGGGCCGGGACCCGCTCTACGGGCTGTACACCAGCTGGTGCTTCCTGAGCCAGGCCGCGCCCCGCTCCGAAGACGCATTCTGGGCGGCCATGAAGAAGAAACAGGTCCACCCCAAGGGCACCGGCCTCCGCATGAAAGGCCCGGCCGCGGCGGACTACATCCTGGCCAGCTACCCGGTCCTGGTCTGAGCCGGATGTCAATCACATCCAGCACTTACCTGCCCCGGGACGCCCATCAGCCCCGGGGCCGCCGGCCCTGGTGCGCGAGCTGCGACACCGACCGGCACCTGACCGCGGACTCCGTCACCATGATGAATCCGCGGCAGGAGACCCTTGCCGCCGCCATCAGCTGCACCCAGTGCGGCAACTCGCATGTGGTGGCTACGACTGCGGCCTTCCTCGCAGCCATCCCGGGATGGGACGGGGACAGTGGCGGCTCCGTACGCCGCGACGACGCCTACCGCCACTGCCAGGAGCCGATGTCCGCGGTGGAGCCGGCCAGCGCCCTGCCCAAAATGCCATCCGCGACCTCTGGCGTGGCTTAGGCTTTACGGCATGGGACTAATAATCACACTACTTATCATTTGGCTCCTTCTTTCGATCCTTGGCTTCGCCGTGAAGGGCCTGCTTTGGCTGGCCATCATCGGCTTGGTGCTGCTCGTGGCCACGGCTGTTTGGGGCTGGGTGAAGCGGAAGGCCAAGGCCTGAGGCTCAACTGATCTCCTTCGGCGGCGGCCGGTCCAACACACACGGGACCGGCCGCCGCTTTCGTGTATGCCCTGACCTTGCGGGGCGCTGTCGGCGTCGCTGTTGCCCATGGCCGGAAGCCAGCGGCCGCCGGTGCGCACGGAGCGGGCCAGCATGGAATCCCACGTGTTGATGGCGTACTCGTCGTCGGCGGTCCACGGACCGGTCCACACTTCGACTGCGTCGGCCTCGTCGTATCCGAACTTCCAGCGGCAGGCGAGCCAGGCTACGGCTGGTGCTTCGTGTGGGCTTCCGGTGTCCAGGTAGCTGGGGTGATTCTGCCGCCATAGATGGGGAGCTCGATGGGAGGGTCATCGGTCCGGAACTGCGACCACATCCGGTTCAATCCTGCAGTACCTTCTGAACGGACCCGCCCCGGGTGCCCCATGTCCAGCGCTGCGGAGAGCACGCAGGGGGAGTCGTCCGGAGCTTCGGACAGGACGGCGCCCTCGGGGTCCACGATGATGCTGCGTCCCTGGCCGGTGGGCCCGGCGCAGTTGACGCTGATCATGAACACCTGGTTGACGATTGCGTTGGCGCGGGCGAGGATCAGCTCCTGGGCCCGGTCCGGGGTGGTGGTCTTGACGACATTGATGATGACGTCGGCTCCCATCCAGGCCAGCTGGCGGGTGACCTCGGGGAACCAGGCGTCGTAGCAGATGGACAGGCCGGCCCTGCCGAATCCGGGTAGATCGACCGTCACAAAAGTGTCTCCGGGGTCGTAGGGTTCGAACGGGCGCCAGGGGAAGATCTTCCGGTAGCTTGCCGCCAGGGCACCCTCGGGGGAGAGCACCAGGGACGTGTTGAACAGCTGTCCATGCGGCCCGCGTTCGCAGATGCTCCCGGGGACCAACCAGAGCTTGAGGTCTCCGGCGAGTTGCCTCAACTCATTGACGAGCGGCCCGTCGAGCGGCTGCGCGGCCTCCTGGAGCGCTTCGGTTCGTTGCCTGTCCGGGACTCCGTCGCTGAAGAGGTGGAGTTCGGGGAAAACCATCAGCTGCGTTTCGGGGTATTCCGCCAGAACGCGCGCGGCTTCATCGGCGAAGCCGCGGAAGGGCCCGCCAATCGGGCGCCCCGGGGCCTGGACGGCTGCAACAGCAAGGTTCGACATCGGCGGTTACCTTTGAACGGACGGCTATGGGGGACGGCCGACGGCGGGATCGGCTCGCATCGCCCGATCCGCTTCCGGCCGCCCGCCGGTCTGTGGGGCAAGAGACCCGACGATGCCTGCCGTTGAGCCCAATAGTGCCCTCCGACAGCTCTTGACATTCGCACGATATGGCGACCACGATTCTGTCATCCCTACCAGGGGAACGACACGATTCGAGTTTACTCTTGCCCGCGATCTGCACGTGATTCTCTTCATACCCTTAGGGCGGCCCCGCAGGTTCCGGCCGCAGCCTTCGATCCCGCACTGATGCTGACGGCATCGCACCATCCAGGAGACATGTCATGAGTACAGCCACAGGTCAGGCGGCGGGCGGAGGACTCGAGGTCCGGTCGATTGACTATGTTCCGCTCAACGAGAGGCATGGAAAGGTCTCGCACATTGGGCCGCTCTGGTTCATGAGCAACGCCCAGATCGCCACGCTCGCGGTGGGTCTGATCAGCATCACGACCGGAGGGAACCTGATCTGGTCATTGATCGCCATCGCCATCGGCGTGCTGGTGGGCACCTTGTTCATGGCGGCGCACTCCTCTCAGGGTCCGCAGCTCGGGTTGCCCCAGATGATCCAGTCCCGTCCACAGTTCGGGTACGTGGGGGCCCTGCTGGTGTGGCTCTTCGCCTACCTGCAGTACGCGGGATTCAATGTCTTCAACACCGTCCTGGCCGGCGAGGCCGTGACCGGGTCCCTTCACATCGGAAACGCAACCCTCTGGTTCTGGGTCATCACGATTATCGCCGCCGCCGTCGCACTGTTCGGCTATGACCTGATCCACGGCTTCGAACGCTATCTGACCTACCTGACCATCATCATGCTGGCGCTGCTGACGGTGGCTGTCCTCACCCACCTTGACCTGCCCGGCGGCGCGTTCAATCTGGCCGATTTCCATCTCGTCCCCTTCCTGGGACAACTGGGCGTGGCGGCCGGCTACCAAATTTCCTGGGCCATTTACGTCTCGGACTATTCCCGCTACCTGCCCCCGGAATCCGGGCGCGGGACGTTCCAGTGGACGTTCTGGGGGAGTGCCCTGGGCGGTATCTGGGTCATGTTCCTGGGATCATTCATTGCCGCGGCAGCCGGCACGGAGTTCGATACCATCACCTCGATCCAGGACACTGCCAACAAGTTGTTCCCGGGGTTCGGGGCGATCGCATTGTTCATCGCTTCCCTTGGGCTCCTGTCGGTCACGGCATTGAACATGTATGGCGGGTCCCTGACCCTGATCTCGTCCATCGACAGCCTGCGCCGCATCCGGCCCACCGTCAAAATCCGCGTCGTCACGATCGTGATCACCGCGGCCATCTCACTCGTCTTCGCCAACTTCGCATCCGCGGACTTCCTCGCCAACTTCAACGACTTCCTGCTGCTGGTGCTGTACTTCTTCATCCCGTGGACAGCGGTGAACCTTACGGACTACTTCGTCGTCCGCAAGGGCCACTATGCCATCGCGGAGATCTTCCATCCTCACGGCATTTACGGACGCTGGGGCTGGCCCGGAATCACGTCTTACCTCGTGGGCTTCTTGGTCATGATTCCCTTCTTCTCCGCCGGAAAACTCTTCGTCGGACCCGCGGCCGAGGCAATGGGTGGCGCTGACATCTCCCTGTTCATTGGCCTGCCGGTCTCGGCCGTCCTCTACTGGGCACTCACCCGCCGCATCGACACTGCTGCGGAATGGCGCCTGGCAAAGACCCAGGCAACCGAACTTGAGGAAGCCGCGAAGATGCACGTCGAGCCCTAATCCGGCGTCGAGCCCCAGTCCGGCGCAGGAACAGACGGGTGGGTGCGGCGGCCCACCCGGCGGCCATCAGCCGACGTGGATGCCCGGGCGGAGGGCCGGGTCGTGTTCGACCTCGCGGAGGATCTCACGCACCAGCGGGGCCGTGTCGCCCTGGCCCAGGAACAGGTACCGCATCAGGTGACTGATCGGGTTCCCTTCCGACCACTCGAAATAGCATTGGGGCTTGGTGGCGGTCGAGTCGCGCATGGCCAGAAGGACCGCTGCGATCGCGTTCGGCACCGCCGGCGACTTCACCCGCAATACCCGGTAGCCGCCCACTTCGATACCTTCGACCCGGAGCGTGTGGCTGAACGCCGACGGGTCGGAGATCTCCACCTCCAGGAAGATGACGTCCGCCGGACCCGGGACCGGGTTCAGGCCGCGCTGCTCGTACTCCTTGTCGGCGTACTCGGCCTTGTCGCCTGCCTGGCGCTTGTTGGCAATGACGTTCAGCTGGCCGTCGAAGGCGATCGAGTCGGTGATGAACTGCCGGGCTGCCTCGTCGAACTCGATGGTTTCCAGGCGCAGTTCGGTGGTGCGCTTCACCCGCGAGATCAGCGAGACGATGATGATGCCGGCGATGAAGAATGCCGAAATCGCAATGCCGTCGGGCTTTTCGATGACGTTGGCGACCAGTGCGTACAGCAGGACCAGGGTCAGCGCGCCGAATCCCAGGGTCCCGGCACGGCTGTGCCGGCGGACCGCTGAGACTGTCACGGCGACCGCACCGGAGACCATCATGGCCAGGATGCCGGTGGCGTAGGCGCCGGCCTGGGCGTTGACGTCGGCGTTGAAGGCGATGGTGATGCCGACGCTCAGCACGGTGTAGACGATCACGACCGGGCGGACGGCCCGGCCCCATTCCGGTGCCATGCCGTACGCGGGGAGGTAGCGGGGCACGATGTTGATGAGCCCGGCCATGGCGGAAGCGCCGGCGAACCAGAGAATCAGGGCGCTGGAAATATCGTAGACGGTGCCGAATCCGGCGCCGAACAGGTCGTGGGCGAGGAACGCCAAGGCGCGGCCGTTGGCCTGTCCGCCGTCCTGGAATTCCTTGGCCGGGATCATGACCGTGGTGAGGAAGCTGGTGGACATCAGATAGACGCTCATGATGGCCGCCGCCGTGGTGAGGAGTTTGCGGGTGTTCTTGACCCTGGAGGCCATGACGTCCTCCGGGGTGTTCCCGGTGGCTTTGATCAGCGGCATCATGGACACGCCGGTCTCGAAGCCGGAGAGCCCCAAAACCAGCAACGGGAAGGCGATGACTGCCGGACCAATGAGGCTCATCGGCCCGCCGCCGGCACTGGAGAGCAGCCGGTCCTGCCAGCCGGCGATCAGGGAGGGGTCCGAGAAGACGTGCGCGAACCCGGCGGCGACGACGGCGGCGTTCAGGAGGAGGTAGACAGCCACTAGCGGGATGGCGACGCCGACGGCCTCATTGAAGCCAAGAAGGAATACCCCGCCCAGGATCAGCAGCAGGATCACCGTGATGACGACGGCACTGCCCTTCAGGCCTTGCGGGATCATCGGATTCTCCAGCAGGTGCACTGTGGCGTCGGCGCCCGACAGGGTGATGGTGATGATCCACGAGGTCGCGACGAACCCGAGCAACAGCAGGACGAAGAACTTGCCGCGCCAGAACGGCAGTAGCTTCTCCAGCATGGCAACGGACCCCTGCCCGTGCGGGCTCTCCTGCGCGACGCGGCGGTACATGGGCAGCATGCCCAGCAGGGTCAGTGCCACGATCAGCAGGGTCGCCAGCGGGGACAGGGCGCCGGCGGCCAGGGCCGCGATGCCTGGTAGGTAGGACAGGGTGGAGAAGTAGTCGACGCCAGTCAGGCACATGACCTTCCACCAGGCGTTGGGCTTGTGATCTTCCTCTGCTTCGGGGCCGGCCGGTGCGACCTGGTTGGCGAGCAGCCAGCGGACCAGGGGTTTGCGGTCCGGGGCTGCGGCCTGCTTAAGGTCAACCTGGGCCGGTACGGCGTGGTCAGAAGTGGTCGTCATGGGGTCTTTCCGTCGGTGGCCGGGCGTCTGCAGGGCCGGAACAAAGCACAGGGACCGGCCAATTCTAGTGGCCGTCCCTCCGGCCGGCTGCCAGCTGGAGGAGGTACCGGAAACGCCACCCGGCTGCCGGCCGGATGGCGTTTCCTGGAGTGATGTTTTCCTGGCGGCCACGGACCGGTCCGCTGCGGGCAGTTACTCCCCGGAGTTGCTGCCGCGGTTGTTGCCGCCGTCGTCGTGGCCGGAGTTGTTGCCGTCCTCTGTCTTGGTGATGGAGGCGACGGCGCCGGTTTGTTCGTTGAGCAGGACTTTGTCGGTGCGCTGCCTGTCGAAGTTGAACATGGCGTTCACCGGGCCGGCTGTCGCGTCCGCGGAGGCGTCGCCGATTTGGCCGGTGTGCCAGTTGTCTTCGATGAAGCGAAGGATCGAGGCCTGGTCCGTCTGGGTGTGGTCCACATAGTTCTTCTTCGCATACGGTGAAATGACCACGAGCGGCTGGCGGGGGCCGGGGCCGCAGCGGTCAGCGTAACCGCTGGCCATCGGGATCCCGCTGGCCGCAGCGGTCTGGCACCAGGCGGCGTCGTCGGCGGAGTTTGAGGAGTTCTTCACCTTGGCGACGGCGTGGTCGTACCAGCCGTCCGAGTCGTCGTAGGCGAGTACAACGGCCGTGTTCTCCCAGTTCTTGGAGTTCTGGATCTGGTTCACGGTGTTGGTGATGAAGTTCTGCTCGTCGACCGGGTCGGAATAGGCGGCGTGGCCGTCCTGGTACATTCCCGCCTTCAGGAAGGACACGGCGGGCATGTTGTCGGTGTTGACCACCTTGTTGAAAGCGGTGAGGTCGTACTGGTGGTTCGCCTGGCCGTTGTGGCCGATTTCCGCGTCCGACGCCGGCGCCAGGTGGTGCGGGTTGGCGGTCGAGGCGTAGTACTGGAAGGGCTGGTGGTGCGGTGAGTAGTCAACGACGCTGGCTCCGGCGGCGTTCGTGTGGCTGGACAGGCACGACGCCGGCGTGGTCCCTGTAGCGGCAGTGGTCGGTGTGAAGCCGCCCTGGAACCAGCCCCAGGATGTGCCCTTGGCGCTGAGAAGGTCCCCGATGTTCCTGCCGGTCATGCCGGCCAGGTTGTTGGTTTTGGCGTGGCTATTGTTCGAGCAGTCGTCGTAGACCGGGTCCGGATCGTTGATGACAGTCCCGACGCCGTTCGCGTCAGGTTGGCGGACAGTGCTGCTTCCGGCTGCCGGTGTGGCCACGGGTTGCCCGGCGGCGGTGTATTCCGTGGCCCCGTGGGTCTGGCCCGAGACCAGGTTCAGCGCGCCCGGAGTGGATGGCCCGAAGACGGTGCTGAAGTGGTTGTCGCTCATGGCGTAGTTCTGGGCGTAGTTCCAAATGCCGGTGACGGTGTTGCCGTCGTAGTAGTCCATGGTCAGCCCGGGGCGGCCGTACTGGTTGGTGCCGCAGGAGTCCCGGCTGGTGAACTGGACAAACTGGTCCATCGCGCCGCCGTTGTACGCCTTCTGCTCGGCAGTGTACCCGTGGTCCTGGTCGCAGGTGACGGCCTGCATCGGCGAGAGCCGGGCCGGCTGCACCGCGTTGGGATTGTTCGGTGCCAGGAGGCCCGCTGTAGCCAAGGTGTTGATGTCCTTGGGCGTGTTCTTCGCGGCGGTGAAGGAAGCTGCTGCGGTGCCCGTGCCTTGCTGGGCTTCACCCGGGGTGTTGGCGGCTTGGGGGTAGGTGGCGAAGTAGTGGTCGAACGAGACGTTCTCCTGGAAGATCACCACCACGTGCTTGATCGGCGTCGCGGTGCCGCTGTGATTTTCGCCGGCAGAAGCCGGCCCTGCACCGAAGCCGATCGCTCCGGCTGTCAGCGCCGTGGCCGCCAGGGCTGCAGCGCCCGTGGCGGCGGCGACGCGCTTTCGGGTAAAACGTTGTGCTGGATGAGGCATGGGTTATCCAATCGTTCCGGTTCAGGGGTACCGGCCGTCAAAGGGCGGCTTCGCGTTCATCGCCGACGGTAGGGGCTCGTCATGAATCCGCGGTAAACGGCACGAGGCCAAAGAAAGCCTGCTTAGTGTCGGTCGCCACGGAGGGGCCGGGATCCACCGCGGCGCGGTCCGGCCGCCGCCGGATTGCCCTATTTGGCGGGGGTAACGGCGGCTTCGCAGGTGAGGTTTCGGCGCCGTCGCCTTCGTCGCCGTTATCGGGTGCCACCTTCATCGTGAGGTGATTCCCATTGGGCGTTGCCCTCGTGCTGGTCAGTGTTGCCTGCCGCCTGGGCGGCCGCGGTGGCGCAGATCGTCGATGCGGGCGGGGTGGTGAACGGCAGGTTGCGCCGCGGCCCGGGCGCCGGTGTCGAATCTCGGACATGATGCGGCCCGAAGCCACGCGAGGGTGGCGGCGGGATGTGAGCGGGCGGAGCAGTTGCGCAGGGCTTAGGCGGATCCACCGTCCGCTGGGCGAGGCCCCCGCTCGATCGTGACAGTGCCGGCATCGCCGTCGACCCGGATCCGCTGGCCGCTGGTCAGCCTCTGGGTGGCCACGCCGGTGCCGAGCACGGCCGGGATGCCGTACTCCCGGGCGACGATCGAACTGTGGCTCAACGGGCCGCCGACGTCGGTGACCACGGCGGAGGCCATCGCGAACAGCGAGGTCCACGCGGGAGTGGTGATGCGGGCGACCAGGACGTCGCCGGGAACCATCGTCGCGAAATCCTCGGGTCCTCGCAGGACGCGGGCGGGAGCACTGACCCGGCCCGAGCTGGCGCCGGTGCCTTTGATGACGTCGCCCGGCTGCTGTTGTGAGGCTGCCGGCATCATGGACCCGAAGGCCCGCTCCATCCACCGGCTCTCGGGCAGCAGTTGCGGGGCGGAGGCCTTGGCCTGGCCCCGCCAGAGCATCCTGCGCTCCTCGATGGCGGCCGCCCGGACGGGCCGGTCTGCCCCGGTAATGGCCACGGCCGCCGGTGCGCCCGGCGCGGCGAGGCCGAACTCGACGGCGCTTCGCAGCTCCCGGTGGCGGAGCCAGAAGACGTCGCCGGGCTCGGCGATGACGGTGGAGCCAACCAGCCGTTGGCCGAGTTCGAGCAGCATCCGCCGCAGCAGCGGCCAGGCCAGTCCGACGTCGGCCAGGGCGTCCTCGCGGATCGGGGCGGCATTCTGCGCCCACCGGAGCAGCCGGAGGAACGCGGCCCGGCGCCGCGGCCCAAGCCGGGCGGCCGTTCGGCCGGTTTCCTCTTCCCGGCGGGCGGCCAACAACCGCTGGCGCTCATGCGGGTCCGTGCCCTGTCCCCGCAGGTAGAACTTCACCGTCTCCAGCAGCGGCGAGGGATCATCTGCGGGCACCGGGCAGACGAAGTCCAGATTGTAGACTGCATGGCCGTACCGGCCGAGGTGGTCCTGGAAGCGGGGACGCCATAGCCCCCAGAGTGCCTGGTCCATGGCGGCCGGCGGCACCCCGGTGCGCTGCGACTCGACCAGGGCCGGCGTCGGTGCGTTGAGGATCGCCGGGGCGAGTCCCGGAACGCCCCGGACCCAGGCTGCGAGGTCGTACAGCGACTTCTCGGCCCGGATGGGTTCGCTGTCGTAGCCGAGGAGGAACGTCTGGGCCGGGGCGTCTCCGTTGCGCCGAACTAACTTGTCGTAGTAGGCCCGGAAGGAGATTTCGCTTGTCGCGGCGACCGGAATGATTGACTGCACCGCCGTGTAGTAGACGGTGCCGGCGTCCAGCAACGTCTGCACACCCTCCAACAATTCCTCCCCGGAGAGCCCCCCGAGGGGCTTCGCCGACCAGTCCTTGATCACCCGTTCGTAGCGGGGATGCGAATACTCCCGCCAGCCGGCCACTCCCATGTGCGCCGTGCCGCGGATCAGCGCGCGCATCGCAGCCAGCGACATGGCCGTCACGCGCAACATTGCCGAGGTGCGGTAGTAGTAATAGGCGTAGCCATTAATAGTGGGCAGTCCGACGTCGTCCTCCCCAATGACGTTCTTGCCGATGGCGCCGGCCATCAAGGCCCTCAGCGACCGGGACACCGAGCCGTCAATGAGATCGGCGAACAGCGGTGAGAGCGGGTCAGGCAGCTGTTCCACGATGCTCGCCCGGAAGTAGAGCCCCTTCGGATAGGGCACAGGCCACGTGTCCGGAGCATCAGCTGCCGGTTCCGGCAGTGCGGTGATCGGGCGGGATTGCAGGAGGAAGAACTCGCCACCGGCCCGTGCCCACTCGATGTCCTGCGGGGCCCCGAAATGATCCGCGATCCGGGTTCCGTAGCCGGCCAGCTCGGCCGCGGCCTGGTCGTCGAGTACGGGCTGACGACGGCGGCCCGCCGGCACAGGCTGCTCCCGGGTGCCGTGGTCCGCGACGACGGTCATGACTTCCTTGTCGGCGGTCCGGCGCGAGAGCACACGGCCAGAGCCCGCTTCGACGACGACGTCATCGGTGGTGACCGTGCCGCTGACCACGGATTCGCCCAGGCCCCACGCGGCGCTGATCAAGATCTGGTCGCGGCGCCCGTTGGCCGGATTGGCGGTGAACATCACCCCGGCGGCGTCGGCCTCGACCATCCGCTGGACCACGACGGCGAGGCGCACCGCGTCCGGTCCGATGCCTTCGCGGGCCCGGTAGGCCATGGCGCGCGCCGTCCACAGGGAGGCCCAACAATCGGTCACGGCCGCGGCCAGGGCTTCCGCCCCGACGACGTTGAGGTAGGTTTCCTGTTGCCCCGCGAAGCTGGCGGAGGGGAGGTCCTCGGCCGTGGCGGAGGAGCGCACCGCCACGGCTGCATCCCCGTCGCCGATCAGCCGGTAGGCGGCACCGAGCTCAGTTGCGATAGCGGCCGGCATGGTTCCGCCGGCGAACAGGGCGCGGATCCGGTTCGAGGCATCCTCGTAATCCTGTGGCGATGCCAGCGGTGACAGCGAGTCGAGCTCACGGATGCCGGCCTGAAGGCGATTGGCTTCCACAAAATCCGCGTAGGCTGCGGTGTTCAGCACGAACCCCGGGGGAACCGGCAGCCCGGCCTGAACGAGGCCGCCCAAGCCGACGCCTTTGCCGCCGGCCATGGCGACGTCGCCTTGTCCCACATCGCCGAGGTTGTTGATGTAGGTCATGACCGAGCACCTTTCTGCCGGGAGCCGGGGCGCCATCATTGAGCGTGACTCTCAACATACTGGCACTGCCGCAGGCCGGGGGCCATAGCTGCAGCCGTTGCCAAAGCCCCATGCTGCGCGGCCGGGGACCGCCTCACGCGGGCCGTTCGCATGGTCAGCGACCGGCGTCGCGCCCGTCGGTCCATACGTCAGCCCCGAATCCGGCGAGCCCGGGAGTTCCTGCATAGCCGAGGTAGGGCAGCGCGAACAGGTCTTCGATGCTTTTCAGGAGCGAGTAGTGGTTATACGGTGTGGAGCTCGTCGTCCCGGGACGGACGAAGGGCGAGAGCACCAGCGCGCCGATGCGTCCGCCGCCCTTGCCGTTGCCGGGCCCGGCCGCAAACGTGCCATCCTTCGCGGCCGACGGCGGCAGGCCGGGCGCGGCAACGTTGGGGCCGGAGGGCTCGTTACAGCAGGCGCTGGTGTCGCCGTCGGCCTCATCGTTGACGATGATGATGGCACCGCTTTCCTGAAAGGCGGGAGATGCCGAGATCAGGGACACCCAGGTGCGCAGCCAGGCATCCTCCGCCGCGGGACCGGCAGGCTGGCCGTCGCAGTTCTGGTTATGTCCGTCATTGCACAGGCTGGGGGAGATGAACGACAGGTTGGGGGTGGTTGAGACGGCCGTCAGATCCTGGGGCAGCCGGGCCAGGGACCCGACATTCGCGGCGCACGCCGCGGTTCCTGCCACTGACGCGAAATACAGGAACGGGTTGTGACGGGCCGTGTAGGCATCCCCGGCCGTGGCTTCCTGCGTCAGGTCCGTGGATCCGGGACCCAGGGAGGGCTTCCCGCAGACGGCTTCTTCCCGCCCCGGGACGTTGCCCATGTCCTCCATGTAGCCCTTCCAGGTCAGGTTCCGTGCCGCGAGCTGGCCCGCCAGGGTGGGCACCGACGCCGGAAAGATGCAGCCGGCGTCGGACTTGACCTGCCCGAAGCGTTCCGCGGACGGGTGCACCATGTCCGTGTAGGCCGTGCAGTCCATCTGGATGTCGGGGCTCGGAGCGACACCGCCCAGCATGGCCAGGTAATTTCCCAGGCTGTAGTGCGCGGTCCCGTAGTACTGGTCCAGCAAAACGCCCTGGCCGCGAAGCGTTTGGGCCAGATACGGAAGGCGCGAATTCGGCCCGAACGACTGCGCGTAGGAAGCGTTCTCAAGCACAATCACAAACACGTGGCGGACAGGCGAAAGACGGCCGGCCGGCCCGTCCGGTTGGCTGACGCCGGCCCCAAGGATCACAAGCAGGACCACGGCGATGCAAAGGAACGCTCGTCTTCGGTTCATCAGACCCGGATTCCCTTCCCGGCGAACACATACTCCCGCGCCGGATCCGGCGTGCCTCCGGTGCCCGTTCCTGCGGACGGTATGTCACGCCGGTCCATAAACAGAATAGACACGGGCCCCACTCCCCGGACAGGCCCGGGCGCGCTGAGCCGGCGTGTTTACGACGTTGAGGATGTTCGGAGGCAGCTCCCGTAGCATGACGCGGATGGTATTCATACGGCTGTACCGCGAAGGAAAACTTGAACGCGACGACGTCAGCGCCCACGAGATCGAGGCCCTGGCGCACCAGGACGACGTGGTGCTGTGGATCGATTTCACGGACCCGACGGCGGATGACCTTCTGGGTGTCGAGACGGTGTACGGGTTTCACCGCCTCGCCGTTGAGGATGCCGTCCATGATTTCCAGCGGCCCAAGCTGGATCGCTACGCCAACCACCTGTTCCTGTCGGCCTATCAGGCGGGGCTGCGGCCCGGCAGCGGGGAAGTGGACATTGCCGAGGTCTCGGCATTCGTGACCCGGAACGCCCTCGTGACCGTGCACGGGCCAGGGTTTGATACGGACAAACTGATGGCGCACTGGGATGCCGAGACGGACCTGGCCGCACACGGGGTGCCTTTCCTGTTCTGGGGCCTCCTGGACATGATCGTGGACGGGCACTTCGACGCCGTGCAGGAACTGGACGGCTACATCGACGCCCTTGAAGAATCGCTCTTCGATGACCACTCACCCGACCACGACCTGCAGCGAAAGACCTTCGAGCTGCGCAAGACCCTGGTCCGGCTCCGCCGGGTGGTCCTGCCCATGCGCGAAGTCCTCAACACCCTCCTCCGGCGGGACGACCTCGTCGGCTGCAGCCCCGCCATGCAGCCGTTCCTGCAGGACGTCTACGACCACGTACTGCGGGCCACGGAATGGACGGAGTCGCTCCGTGACTTGGTCACGACCATTCTGGAGACCCACATCAGTATTCAGGGGAACCAGATGAACCTGGTCATGAAAAAGGTCACCAGTTGGGCTGCGATCATCGCCGTACCCACCGCGGTCACGGGGTTCTTCGGGCAGAACGTGCCGTTTTTCGGCTTCCAGAGCGATTACGGTCTCTGGTTGTCCACCGCATTGATGGTCGCCGGATCAGTGTTCCTGTATCTGGGGTTCAAGAGGCGGGACTGGATCTAGATCAGCCAGTGTTATGCCTGGCGCGCAGCGTTGCCGGCGGGGGTGTTCGCGTTGCGGGTGCGGTGGGCCCTGTATTCGCGCCAGGTGAGCCAGACGATGAAGATATCGAAGGCTGTCAGGAGGGCTAGCCCCCAGGAGAAGGCAACCAGGAGTTCATAACTTTGGTAGAGGATGAAGGCCATCAGGAAGGCAATCATCCACGGGTAAGCCCACATTTTATCCTTGAGCACCGCCCAGACCAGGACCACCTTCACCGCTCCGTGCAACAGCAGGTAGATGGCGCCGAAGAGGGTCGCCGAGACGGTCATGGTCCCGGCCCAGTGCACCAAGGTGGTGGCAACCAGATCATGCGGATCTTCGGAGAGTTCGTGCTGTGTCAGTAACCGGACCCAGGCGCCGATCTGCGCGGGGGAGACCAGCAGCAGAAGAATTCCTCCCACGAGTTCCAAGAGTCCGTCAAGGCCTTTGAGAATCAGGCTGACCCTGAAGGTCTTGTCCAGCAACGTCCTGTCGGTACTGCCTTTAGCCAACGTCACCTCAAACCCCCGGCACGCACTTCCGGCACGGCTAGGAGCTGGCGCTGGATGCCAGCACGCCCAGGCCGAGCGCGGCGATGATGCCGCTGCTGCCGCGTTCGAGCCAACTGCTCACCCGGGGGCGCTGCAGCCAGGCCATGGCCTTCGCCGCCGCGATGGATACGGCCGCCAGATAGAGGAACCCGATGGCGCTTTCGATGGCACCCAACACCATGGCGGTGTCCAGCGTGTTGCCGCCGTGCGGAATGAACTGCGGCACGACGGCGAGGTAGAACAGGCCCACCTTGGGGTTGAGCAGCGTGGAGAGGCCGCCGGCGCCGAACCCTGCCCGCCGGCTGTAGCTTCGGCGGGGAGTGCGGCCGGCCGTCGGGGAGGACTTTGTGCGGCGGGCCCGGATCAGCGAAGAAATTCCCAAGTACAGCAGGTACAGCCCGCCCGCGATCTTCAGCCAGCGGAACACTTCCGCGGATTCCTCCAGGACGGCGGCGAGCCCCACGCCCACCAGCGCGGCCCAGACCATGGATGCCACGGCCGAGCCGAGCGCGGCGGCAAGGCCGGCCCCGGCACTCTGCAGCGAGATCCGCAGCACCAGGAACGTATCCGGGCCGGGGGTGACGGAGAGCAGGAGGCACAGCCCGGCAAAGGCCAGCAGGGTCACGAGGGTCATGAGCACCATTGTCCGGGTGCCGGCCGTCCGGGCGCAACGGCGGCAACGCCCGGCCCGGATGAGAGGCCCGGGAAGGCAGTATGCGTTCCGGCGTTCCGAATATGTGTGGGGCGGGTGACGCTCACTGCGTCATATTCGGCGCCTGCGGCGCGGGTCCCGGGTAGGTGACTGCATCGGCGGCGTCCAAGACCTCCAGTGCCGTGAGGTGTGCGGCGGCGGCCACGTCCCTTATGGACTTGCCGTGTGTGACTGCCGCGGCGACGGCGGACTGCAGGTTGGCCGCGTTCTCCTCGCTGGTTCTGGACGTCTCAAGCCGGGCGGCAGCCGCTTCCACAGCCAGGATTTCACTATCGATCACCGGTTGTCCTCCAGTCCCGTCTCTGCCTCATTGCAGTTGAGCCGGGAAGCGATTCGTGCCCGATGACGGGCCGCACCCGGCGGTCAGGAAAGGATATCGAACGTTGGACCAGTCTGTCTCGCGTCTGTGTCGAAACCGCGGAGCGGCCGCTCGTCTCGGCACGTCGGTTTCTACAGGATCGCGTCGTCCGTTGAGGTTTCGCCGTGAGGGAGGCTCAACCGGGCGGTGCGAAGGAGGGTTCCGAGCAAGGAGCGGGCGTCGCCCAGCAAGGTGTTCACTTCGGGGCAGGCAAGCTCATAAAACAGCCGCCCGTCCCGCCGGGTCGGGAGAATCAGGTGCTGGCGGCGCAGCACACCGAGATGCTGGGACAGATTGGAGGGTTCGAGGCCGGTGTCGTGGCGCAGCGTGCTGACGGCCACTGGGCCGTCAGCAAGCATTTCCAGGAGCTGGACCCGTGCAGGGTGCCCCATCGCCTTGAAGAGGTCGGCCTTCACATCGGACAGGACAAGGCTTGCAGGCAATCCGTCCGCCATGGGGGCCTTCTCCTTCGCATCCAATACTCACGGCCCAAAGCCCGTGCCGGACCTGGTCCGAGGAAATTAGCACACGCGAGACAGAAAAGTCTGTCTCCCACTCGTCCGGGCGGGCCCGCTCGCACATACATCGTAGCGTCGGACTGCCGTCGTGTCGCCGCCGGCGGCAGGTGTGTGGGCGCCCCTTGCGCAGACGGCGGGGGTAGTTCAGACTTTCATGAATTCATCAATCCGATCCGGCCCTCTGCTAGCGGCCGGCGTCCTACAGGTGGATTCAGGCTGCCTCCGGTGACAACGGCGTCACCGGAGCAGAATGATCCCAACTTTCAGGAGGGTTCAATGGCAGGAATGTTCGAACTGTTTACCGGCTCCGATGCTTCCTATCGATTTCGTTTGACTGCCCCGGACGGGACGGTGATGGCGCTCTCCAGATCATTCCCCGACAAGCCGTCCGCAGTGGCAGGAATCGCCGCCGTACGTGAGTACGCCGGAATGGGGCTGGTTTGTGAAATCCCGGCACCGGGAGACGACGGCGTAAAGGAACCCGCGGCGGTCCAGGTTCCTTCGGGGGCAGCTGCACAGAACCGAGTCCGGCAGGAGAGCCCGGCCGCTGATGGAGCATCCGGGGCCCGTGCCCGGCTGCCACGCATCCGTATCCTTTCCGCCGCACATTTTCTTGGCGGGCGGGCCGTTGCCCGGAATCACCAGATGATGATGCGGTGGCGCCGAGCCCCGGGAGCCGGAGCCACCCCGGCCGGGCTGAGCCCTTGCTGAACCCCGGATTCTCCCGTGCCGTCCACGGGAGGGACGTCCGGGTATTTACCCGGCCTTGTACCGCATGAGGCCGGGGGTCGACTCTTTGGACGATGGAAGCCCGACTTACGACACACAAGTCCGCTCCGCGGGTCCGGTGTAAAATTTCTTCCACAATGACCGCCAACGAAGCTGCCAGTCCCACGTTGTTGCCCGCCGCGGCGATGGCCGGTCGCGATGATCCAGTGGACCGCATTCTCTCCACCGCCTACGAACTGTTCTCCCGCCGCGGCATCCGCGACGTCGGGGTCAACGAGCTGATCGACAGCTCAGGCGTCTCCAAAGCAACGTTCTACCGGCACTTTCCATCCAAGGACGCGCTGGTGCTTGCCTTCCTGGAGCTGCGCGACCAGGTGTGGACCGTGGACCTCATCGTGGCCGAGGCCAGGCGCCGCGGCACCACTGCCGAGGAACGGCTACTGGCCGTCTTTGACGTGTTCGGGGACTGGTTCAAGCGGGAAGACTTCGAGGCGTGCACGTTTATCAACGTCCTGTTGGAGATGGGACCGGGGCACCCCTTGGGGATGGCAAGCATCGGATACCTCAGCAGGATCAGGGACCACATCCAGGCTCTGGCCGAGGAAGCCGGGCTGAACCGCCCCGAGGAATTTGCCCGTTCCTGGCACATCCTGATGAAGGGCTCCATCATCTCGGCGACCGAAGGCGACATTCTGGCTTCCAAGCGGGCGCAGCAAATGGCCCGCTGGCTGATCGAACACCACCGGAGCCTGTAACCGGCGATCCGCTCGTTGCCAAGCCTCGCACTACGAGCGCCCTCCATGTGTGGTCGTGTTTCAGGAGCAGTGGCAGCAGGGCCTCGGGGGAGGCAGCGACGGCGGCCGCTTGTGATGCTTCCCCGGCCTCCCCATACCCCCAGAGTGCGAATATCGTGGGGATGCCGTGTTTGGCTGCCCCCGCGACGTCGTAGCTTCGGTCTCCGACCATTGCGGGACGGGAGAGGTCCACGCCTTCGCGTTGGAGCCGGAGCAGCAATTCGGCGATGACCTCAGCCTTGCTCGCTCTTCCATCGGAGTCTGACGCCCCGCATACGTTGATGAAGTGGCGCTCAATCCCAAACCGTCGTGCAAGTCGTACTGCTTGGTCTTCCACCTTGGAAGTGGCTACGGCCATAGGAATACCGGCCGTGTGCAGGTGCTCAAGCAAGTCTTTGATCCCGTCGTATGGACTGGACTGTTCAGCGCCATGAGCGGCATACGCTTTGCGGTAATGTTGGAGGGCCTTTTGGGCGGTTTCTTCGTCCAACTGTGAGACTGTTCTGAAGGACTCGATCATCGGCGGGCCGACGAACCGGCGCAGAGTGTCCATCGCCGGGATTGGCGCACCTACAGCTGCCAGGGCCTGGGCAGCACTTGCTGTCACGCCGGGAGCTGAATCCAGGAGCGTGCCGTCCATGTCGAACAAGATGCAGCTGACGCCAGTGAGAGAGGGACGGGCCTGGTGCAGAGGTGTCATTTTTTCGCGGGCTTTCGGTCTTGATATTGGTTCCGTTCCGGTAGTGCCCGGGGGATTGTTGCGGTGAAGGGTAGGCGTGGATCGAGTGAGTCTTGATCAGATTGATCAGAGGATTCTTGCGGAGCTCACTAAGAACGCCCGCATGAGCCATGCGGAGCTGGCGACCAAGGTTCTCCTGTCGAGGAATGCCGTTCGCCAGCGGATCGAACGGATGGAGCGGCAGGGGTATATCCAGGGGTACACGATTGTTGCCGGGCCGCCGGGCCAGGGTCCGGTGTCCGCCTTCCTGATGGTTTACAGGAAGGACCGGGTGCGGGGGTCGGACGTCATCACCGTCCTGCGGTCGATTCCGGAGGTGGTTCTGTGTGATGTCGTGAGCGGTGACTTTGACCTGTTGGTCCGGGTCGAGGCCCGGTCGCTGGAAAGGGTTCAGGAGATCTGGGAGCAGATCGCGGCAATTCCCGGCGTGACGGACACGGTGACGGCCATGACGCTTTCGAGTTTCATCAGGCGCGGGACCGGAGGGGTCCGCGCCAGCGAGTGAAGTGATCAGACGCCGGACATGTCCGCAGTTCTGACAGGCAGCACGGCGGATTCAAGCAGTAACTGAGCTGCGTCCCGGTCCATGAGGTTCCTGCTGGTGACGATGTCCAGGATGGCGGACCCGTCCTGGAGGGCTTCCTTGGCCACCGCTGCAGCGCCGGCATACCCGATGGCCGGTATCAAAGCTGTTGCGAGGCCTACCGAGGCGGCCGCCTGGCGGGCGAGGCGTCCGGTGTTCGCTTCAATGCCTTCCATGCAGTACAGACGGAGAACGCGTGATCCCTGTTCAAGCCACGAAATGCTCTGAAGAAGGACATGGGCAATGACAGGTTCGAAGGCATTGAGCTGGAGCTGGCCGTTGTCTGCAGCCATCGTCACGGTGGTGTCAGCTCCGGCCACTGCGAAGGCAATCTGGTTCATGGTCTCCGGGATGACAGGGTTGACCTTTCCCGGCATGATTGATGACCCGGCCTGGCGCGGAGGCAGGATAATTTCGCCGAAGCCGTTCTGTGGACCGCTCGACAGCAGCCGGAGGTCGCTGCTGATTTTGGAGAGCTTGATGGCCGTGCGTTTCAGCATGCCTGACATGTGCATGAAAACGCCGACGTCGGACGTGGCTTCGATGAGATCAGCGGCGGGAAAGACCGCGACGCCGGACACTTCGGACAGTGCCCGAAGGACGAGTTGTTGATATCCAGGTTCGGCGGTGATGCCCGTCCCGATGGCGGTGGCACCGAGGCTGCACTCGAGCATCAGCGCTGTGGATTCCATTAGCCTGCAGCGGTCTTCTTCCAGCGTCGCGGCGAAGGCATTGAACTCCTGCCCAAGGGTCATCGGGACGGCGTCCTGGAGCTGTGTTCTGCCCATCTTCACGACGTCGGCGAATTCGGCGCCCTTGTTGCGGGCGGATTCGGCAAGTTTCCCCAACTCCCGGTTGAGTTCTGCAGTAGCGAAATTCAGTGCCAGCTTGATCGCCGTGGGATAGGTGTCATTTGTGGATTGGCACCGGTTGACGTGGTCAATGGGGTGCAGGTGCTGGTATTCACCGCGGCGGTGGCCCAGTTTTTCCAGCGCAAGGTTCGCGATCACCTCGTTGGCATTCATGTTCGTGCTGGTGCCTGCACCGCCCTGGATGACGTCCACGCAGAATTGTTCGTGGTGATGTCCGTCCTGGATTTCCTGGCATGCTTCGCGGATCGCTGTCGCTTCACGCGGGTTGAGGATGCCGAGTTCGCAGTTGGCCTGCGCCGCAGCGTTCTTGATCATCGCCAGGGCACGCACCAGATGGGGGTGGCGGGAGACGGGAATGCCGCTGATGGTGAAGTTCTCCAAGGCGCGGGCAGTGTGTGCCCCCCAATAGGCTGTGGCCGGCACGGGAACGTTCCCGAGCGAATCCGTCTCGATGCGGGTGGTCATGGGTTTCGATCCTCTGCGTGAAAGTGTGGGTGGTGGCGTAGTTGGGTGCTGCTTACTCGGTGGAAGTGGAGGGGCGCAAGGGCCGGCCGCGCCCCTCCGCTTCGATCATTTCTTGATGCAGATGACCTTTGGCTGGGTCATCTCCTCATACGCGAAATGGACGCCCTCCCTGCCCATGCTTCCGTACTTGGCGCCGCCGAACGGCATGCCGTCGAACCGGTAGTCCGAGGAATCGTTGATCATGACGCCGCCCGCTTCGAGGCGGTGGGCTGCCTCCATGGCCCTGGCCAGGGAGTCGGTGAATATGCCGGCGTGGAGACTGAAATCGATGGCGTTGGCGACGTCGATGGCCTCTTCGAAGGTGTTGAATTTTCGAAGCATGACCACCGGCCCGAAAACTTCCTCCGTCCACAACCGGCTGTCTTCCGGGACGGCTTCCAGAACGGTCGGGTGAAGCACGTTGCCGTCCGTGACATTGCCTGCGAGAAGGACAGCGCCGGCGTCGAGGGCCTCGTCAAGCTTGGACTGCAACCCGTGCACGGCAGCGGGGCTGATCATCGGCCCGACATCCGTCAGTTCATCCAGTGGATCTCCGGTAACCAACTGTGCCGTTGCCTCCAGGAAGCGCTGGCGGAACGCGCTGTACACCGGGGCGGCTACCAGGATCCGCTGCACTCCCACACAGTTCTGCCCGGCGGCCCAAAACGCTCCGGAGACGCAGGATTCCACTGCGTTCTCGATGTGGGCGTCGTCCAGGACGATCACGGGAGCGTTTCCGCCAAGGTCCATGGAAAGCTTCTTCAGGCCCGCGGTGCGGGCGATACTCTCACCCGTGGAGAACCCCCCGGTGAAGGACACCATTCTTACGTCCCGGGACCTGATGATTGTTTCGGCCACTTCCCGGTCGCCGTGAACAAGCGTGAGGGCTTCCGTCGGGAGCCCGGAGTTCACGAGGGCGTCCGTGAGCATCTGGGCCGATAGGGGCGTCAGGGCCGAGGGTTTGAGGATCACGGCGTTTCCTCCCGCGATTGCGGGCCCGATTTTGTGTGCCACCAGGTTGAGGGGGTCGTTGAACGGAGTGATCGCGGCAATGATGCCCAAGGGCTCGCGCGAGTACCACCCGGTGCGGTCCTCCGAGCCCTCGTACGAGTCAAAAGGGATGACTTCGCCTGCGTTCCGGCGTGCTTCGGCAGCGGAGAGGCGGAGCGTGTTGACTGCGCGCAGGACTTCCTTCCGGGCCTGACGGATTGTTTTACCGGCTTCGGACACAATGGTTTGCGCGAACTCCTCGTTGCGCCTCTCAATCTCCGTTGCGGCGCCGTCCAGTATCTTCCCGCGTGCGTTGCGGGACAGTGCCCGTGCTTTCCGGGCGCCGATGCGGGCCGTTTCGATCACGGCTTTGCCGGCAGTGGATTCGGTCAGCGAAACCGCGCCGACCACTCTGCCGTCAAAGGGGCTCGTCACATCGCGGAACTGCGGCAGCGCGGTTTCTGTCGAACACAGTGTGGATTCAGGCATTTGCAACTACTCCCGTCCCGGCTGCGTGCATGGCGATGATGTCAGAGAGCAGAGCGTAGGCGGTCTCCACACGGCCGGCCCCCGGTCCTGAGACCGTCACCGCGCCCAGAAGGTCGGTGTCGAACGACACGGCATTGGTCGCGCCGGAAACCCCTGCCAGACCATGGTCGAGGGGGAGTGCTACGGGGGATACGCCTGCCGTCACTGACCCGTCCGGGTTCCGCCGCGCTGCACCGACGAGCTTCCACCGGCGTCCCTCGCTGGCTGCCTTCCGGATATTCTCCGGCGTCACGGCCGAAATCCCCTGTCGCTGGACGTCTTTGAGTTCTATGCCTGCATCGAGCAGCTCATTGGCGAGGATGAGGACCTTGAGCTGAACGTCGTACCCCTCGATGTCTGCTGCGGGGTTTGCCTCGGCGTAGCCGAGGTCCTGTGCCTCACCGATGGCAGCGTCGAGGTCCAGTCCGGCCTCCATCCGTCCGAGCACATAGTTGCTGGTGCCGTTGAGGATGCCTTCGAAGCCGTTCAGCTTCAGCCCCTCGAACATCTTCTTGGCGAGGCGGATGACGGGGGTGCCGCTCATGACGGCACCCTCGAACTCGAAGTGCACGCCGTTCTGTTCGGCCAGGGCGGTCAGCTCGGCGCCGCGGAGGGCAACGGGGCCCTTGTTCGTCGTGCAGACGCTCTTGCCGGATTCGAGTGCCCACCGCACGTGCGAAACTGCTGGCTCACCGTCGTCGGGATTCGTGAACGTGGCCTCGCAGATGATGTCAGCGGTGCAGTTGCGGATAACGGATTCGTTATTGGTGTCCGTGGATCCGCCGTACTTGGCGAAGGTTTCGCTGCCGCCGTCCAATTTGAGGGCGATGGATAGGTCGATGCCCTCGGGCTGGACCAGGGAGCCCAGGCGCAGGTCGGTGATGGCCACGACCCGCAGGCCGAAGCCCAGATCGGTGTGAAGTGTCTCGCCGCGTGTTGCGATCAGTTCGGCCAGCGTCCTGTTAACGCCGCCAAAGCCGATCAGCGCAATGTCGTAGGTGGTCATGGTGCTCCTTCAATCAGTTACATCGGTCCTCCAATGCTGTCTGCATTCCATGTCCGTCAGTGCATGTGATTGTGACCGAAAAACAGGGCGAATTGACCATCTGACTGCCGATTCGGCATCTACACCTTGAGGTAACCTGCGTGCAACATAGGCATGTTTAAATGTTTTTAATGACCAAAAAGTGGTTTTCGTGTTACTTTCATCACTATCGGTGCTGCGCAGCTCGAGGCGGCCTGTCCCGCACGCCGGGGCGTCGGGCGCACCCTTCGCATCAGACCTGTCCACTCATCCGGGAGAAACCATGGAACCCTCATCGTCCGTCCAGCTAGAACCACAGCCCACGATTCCACCGTCGACCGACTCCGGGCTCCGGCGGTCCATGGGGGCGCGGCATCTGGTCATGATCGCCATGGGCGGGGTGATCGGCTCCGGGCTGTTCCTGAGCTCGGGCTACACCATTTCCCAGGCCGGGCCCCTCGGGGCTGTCATCGCCTATCTCATCGGCGCCTTTGTTGTGTACCTGGTGATGGCGTGCCTCGGCGAACTGGCCATCGCTTATCCTGTCTCAGGCGCCTTCCATATCTACGCGGCGAGGTCGATCGGGCCGGCCACCGGTTTCACCACCGCCTGGCTCTACTGGCTGTGCTGGGCAGTGGCCATCGGATCGGAGTTCACGGCCTCCGGTCTCCTCATGCAGCGGTGGTTCCCGGGTGTTGACGTCTGGGTCTGGTGCGTCATCTTCGCCGCGGTCCTCTTCGGCTTCAACGCAGTTTCGTCGAAGTTCTTTGGCGAGTCCGAGTTCTGGTTCGCCATCGTGAAGGTGGGCGCCATCCTGGTCCTCATCGTTTTCGGCGGCGCGGCGCTGCTCGGCTTCCACCCGCTCAGCGAGGGGGCAAACCACCCTTTCCTGTTTGAGAACTTCAACACCTCCGGCGGTCTCTTCCCCAATGGTTTCGCCGGTGTCCTGGTCACTGCGCTGGCAGTTTTCTACGCCTTCTCCGGCTCTGAACTCATCGGCGTGGCGGCGGGCGAAACGGCCGATCCCGCCACCAGCATCCCCAAAGCGATGCGCAGCACAGTGATCCGTCTGCTGATCTTCTTCGTCGGGGCAATCGCTGTCATCGCCGCCACCATCCCTTTCGCGGAGGTGGGACTGGATGAGAGCCCGTTCGTGACGGTCTTCTCATCCATCGGCATTCCCTTTGCCGCCGACATCATGAACTTCGTCATCATCACTGCACTCCTTTCGGCCGGAAACAGCGGGCTCTTCTCCTGCGCGCGGATGCTCTACTCCCTTGCCGACGAGGGGCACGCCCCCCGGGCGCTGAAGAAGCTGACGCGGCGGGGGATCCCCATGACCGCGCTATCGGTGAGCATGCTCGGCGGCCTGGCGTCACTGATCAGCAGCGTCGTGGCGCCCGAAACGGTATATCTGGCTCTCGTCTCTGTGGCGGGTTTCGCCGTCGTCGGGGTCTGGATGTCCATCACCGCCTCGCACTTTTTCCACAGGAGGTCCTTCGTCAAGAACGGCGGCGATGTGGCTGCCCTTCCGTACAAGGCCCCGCTGTTCCCGCTGGTGCCGATCCTGGCCTTCTCGCTTTGCCTCATTTCCCTCGTCGGCATCGCCTTTGACCCGAACCAGGTAGCAGCCCTCTATTTCGGTGTTGCATTTGTTGGCGCCTGCTACGCCTTCTTCTACTTCAAATACGGACGCAAGACGCGCACCGACCAGCTTTCCTGACGCCATCATCAACCAACGCCTACTCAGCTTCGCGGCCGGGGACTCTCGTCCCCGGCCGTGAAGCTGTTCAACGGATAAACCATGACTTCACAAGACCTGATGCACCACATGCGCAGTTCGGGCCAGGACGCCGGCAGCTGGCTGGAGATTGACGCCGCCGCTTTCGAGTCAAACGTCCGGAACCTCCTGACCATGATCGATGACACTGCGCTCCTGTGTGCAGTGGTCAAGTCCAATGCCTACGGGCACGGAGCTGGGCTATTGCTGCCGTCCCTTGTTCGTCTGGGCGTTCCCTTCGTGGGAGTGGGAAGCAACGAAGAGGCTGCCATCGCACGCCGCTGCGGTTTTACGGGACGGATCCTGCGTGTCCGGGCCGCGGCGCCGCAAGAGATCAAGGCCGGTCTGCGGCACGACATCGAAGAACTCGTTGCCGACCCGCAGAGCGCGTGGGAGATGCATAAGATCGCTGCCGAAGCCGGGAAGCTGGTCCGCATCCACCTCGATATCAACTCTTCCGGCATCAGCAGGCACAGCCTCGACGTCTCGTCCGCACTTGGACGCGCCTCTGCGGTCGCGATCGTGAGCCACCCTGGACTTCAACTGGCCGGGATCATGACCCATTTCCCCAAGGACGACAACGGCCATATTGAAACAGCTCTTGAGCGATTTAAAAGCCAAGCGTTAACGCTGCTCCACCTGACCGGGACTCCGCGGGAGGGCGTGCTGCTCCACTGCGCCAATTCCTACGCCGCCCTGCACGTACGCGGCTCGTGGCTGGACATGGTCCGTGCCGGGGCAGTCCTCTACGGCGATTCGGATCCGAGAGCAGGGCACTTCCAACGGTGCCTGGCCTTCAAGGCCCGGATCGCGTCCATCAACAGCTACGCAGCCGGAACTAAGGTCGGCTACGGGCTAACCCGCACCCTGAACCGGGATTCCAAACTGGCGACAGTTACAGCAGGATACGGAGACGGCTACCGGCGGGCACTGGCCCGCCAAGGCGGCGTGCTCGTCCGCGGACGCCGCGCCGCCATTGTCGACGTCGTTTCGATGAATTCCATGGTTGTCGACGTCACCGACGTGGCGGACGTTTCCCCTGGAGACGAAGTCGTGCTGTTCGGGCGGCAGGGAAGCGCAGAAATCGCTCCCGCTGAACTGGAAGCAGCGAACTCAGCGATACTCGCGGACCTCTACACCGTGTGGGCACAAGGAAACCGCGTCCTGGTCAACGACGAACACATGTGAGAATAGGCGTAGTTATCGGGCGGAAGGGGCATGGAGCATGGATTCTTCCTCGGAAGCGTCGTCCATGGCCCAAGGGCTTCGAATAGTTCGGCTGGTCGCAGACCGGGAGAAGTGGGGCAGGCGGCTTCTCGGCGTTTCCCAGCTCGCATCCGAGCTGGACATGGAACAAAGCCGTGTCTCCCGGCTGACGCAGGAATTGTGCGAGCTGGGACTGCTGGAACGTGTCGAACGCGGACCTTTCCGAACCGGCCCGCGCTTTTTCAGCCTTGCCGCAGCGCTGAATGCCGGCTGGGTCCGCGAATCAAGAACCGAACTTGAGGCCTTGGTGGCTTCTTTCGGCCTGAGAGCGAGAGTTTCCGTCCGCGAGGGCTTCCGCGTCATTCTCCTGCGTGCCTCCAGCAATGACGCGGTCCCCGGAAGCTTCGTGAAACCCGGCATGGTGACGCCCGTATGGTGTACCGGGTCCGGCCGGGCGCTGCTGTGGGACGAGCAGCAGCCAGCCGTTCAAACCCTCCTCCAGGACGTCAACTTCATCGGAGTGGGCGGTCCGGGAGCGGCACATTCGCCCCAGGAAGTCGCCGAACTGATGGAACGGGACAGGGCCCGGGGCTTCATTGTCGCGGAGGAAGAATTCGAGCACGGAGTCTACGAACTCGCTGTCCCGGTCCGCACTGCTGAGGGATCCATTCTTGCCGCGCTCAGCGTCCTGGGCAGCCGGGCTGAGATCGCATCCGGCATCGATGACATTGTCAAGGCCCTCACGGCCGCGGCCGAACGGCTGGGATCCTGCGAGGGCCGCATCCGGGGCGCCGCGGGCCGGAAGGACCGTGCCGGCTAAAGGTGGTTCTCCGGTACCGCATGGCCCAGCGCCGACTCGAGCCACTTTCCCCAAGACCTGAGAGCTGTGGCGCAGAACTCCCGCTTTGGCTCCAAGCGTGCCTTTGGGCCCACGACCTGAAGCGCTGCCACCACGTCGCCTTTGAAATCGTGAATCGGAACGGCCAGGGAGTACAGCCCTGGCTCGGCTTCCTCATCGACAATGGAATACCCCCGGTGCCGCGCACCGCGCAGTCGTGTCAGGAAGTCCTCGACGTCAAGGGGAGTATTGGGGCCATAGCGCACAAAGGGAACGCCGGAGAATATGGTTTGGACCTCGGCGTCCGACGCTTCCCACAGCAGTGCCTGGCCGGCATCACTGCAAAAGGCCGGGTAGGGCCGGCCAAGCCAGGAACCGACCATGTTGCTACTTTCCGGAACACGCTCACCGATGGTGACCGTACTGTCGCCGCGCAGAATGCCAAGGAAGCATCCCTCATCAGTTTCACCCGCCAGGCCTTCCAAGGCGGTCACACCATCGGTCTGCAGCCGTTGGTCTGTCAATAGCTGTGCGTCTGTCAGCAGCGACCAATCCAGGGTGTAGGACCGGTGTTCTCCGCGTGCCAGAAATCCCTCCTGCTCGGCGGTCCGCAGGCTGCGCGAAACCTGGCTGCGGTCCTTACCCAGGTCGGCTGCTATGTCAGCGACCGTTCCGCCGGGCAGGCCTCCTGCGCTGCGGGCGCCCACCGCTAGGACAGCCATGATTCCCCGGCCCATGCTGGACGTCTTAGACATGGAACCGATTCTAGTCACTGGACGAACGTGTCCTAGTGGATGGCGAAGACCCGGGCCGGAAAACCGCTGCCTTGCAGCGGCTTCGGCCAGCTCGCAACGAGGGCTGCGCCCGCTTCCGGAAGTCCCTCCAGATTTGCCATCAGCTCGATCTGCCACCGGTTCTGCGCCAGGACATACGTCTCCAGGCTGAAATCCTGGCGGGACGTCGCACTCCCCGGGTCCGTGTCCGTCTGTTCATGCCCGACGGCAGTCACTGAGCGCTCCTCGATCAGGAAAGAGAGGACTTCCTGCGACCATCCCGGCGTGTGGCTGACACCCTCATCATCCCTGTTTGCCATGGCGCCAGTGTCGGGCCAACGGTGACTCCACCCTGTCCGCAACGCCACAAAGGACCCGGGCGCGATGGCACCATTGCGGCGCTCCCACGCCTGAACGTCCTCGATCGTGGGGGTGGCGTCGGCATTGGCGGTGACCCGAGCGGTGATGTCCAGGACGACCAGCGGAAGGACCATCTCCTCGACAGGGATCTGGTCCAGGGTTCGTCCCCCGCGGATGAAATGCGAGGGAGGGTCAACGTGTGTTCCCCATTGGCCGATGATCGAATAACGGTGAGCGGTGAACCCGTCGCCCCTGTCCAGATCGAAAACGGTCTCCCGGGTTTCATCGGGGAATGCCGGGAAATGCGGCTGGCCGGGGTGAAAGGCGTGCGTGAGGTCGGTAAAGGACCTGCCTGCGAGCAGCGACTGCAAGCCGTCCCAAAGTCCGGTCGTTGCTGCTTCAATCATGATGCGGCCTCGCACTCAAGGACTGCCGGAAGGGCAGTGCTGGAGACGCTGATGGGCCCTGCCAGTTCGATGACCGGTACTTCCCAGGGGTGGATCTCCACGATGTGCTCCAGGAACCGTTCCACGGCAGCGTCATCGAGCGCGGCATCGAAATACGTCGTGCAGACAAAGGTAGGCGAAATTGTCCGCTGGCCCACTTGCCCCAAAGTAGGGTTGGCGCCTTCCGTGCAGGTGAATCCCTCGAAACCCAGGCCGGATTCGAAGACATGCCGGTAGTTGCCAAAGTCCCCTAAGTCGGGGGAATCCGACAAAGCCTGTAGCAGGGCCGCGATGCCCGCTTCATCCGTGAAGGCTTCCACATCGCCAGTCGCGAGCCGCGAGAAGGTTTCCGGCGCTATGGGCCAATGCACGCGCAGCTTGCGGACTGATTTCATTTCAATTTTCACGGGAAGCCTCTTCCTGAGCGGGTCGCAAAACGTGTTTGACAGCCATGGTGGCATAGAGTGATGGTCATTACAAGCATTAAAAAATGCTTATTACGCACATCATTCGGACGGAGGTCGCTGCCTTGTGCTACGTTTCATTGCCGGACCATAAGGTGCACGCCCGGCCGGCAGGCAAGAACGACCCGAACCGCTTGGAGCCCTAACGATGCCCACTGATAGCAAGCTTTCACGCATGCTCGACGCCGGAGCGAACCTGACGGTGGACGGTGCACTCGCCACCGAGCTTGAAGCGCATGGCTGCGACCTGGGAGACCCCTTGTGGTCGGCGAAAGTCCTTCTGGAGCAACCCCAGCTCATCAAACGCGTACACCGCGATTACTTCCGCGCCGGAGCCGCCGTCGCCATCACAGCGAGCTATCAGGCCACACCCCTGGGTTTTGCACGGCGCGGCATTGGCGAGGAAGAGGCCCTGGAACGGGTGGCATTGAGTGTGCGCCTGGCCGACGAGGCGCGCCGCGAGTATCTGGCCGAAAACCCGGATTCGGGCCCCCTGCTGATTGCAGGATCGGTCGGGCCCTACGGCGCGTACCTCGCGGACGGATCCGAATACCGGGGTGACTACGTTCTCGGCCGAAACGAGTTCCTGGAGTTCCACCGGCCTCGGATCGCGGCACTGGTGGAGGCGGGAGTGGACCTCCTTGCCTGTGAGACGCTGCCTTCATTGGCTGAGGCCGAGGCCCTGTTGACACTCATAGGGGAGTTCGACGTCGAATCCTGGCTCTCCTTCACGCTGCGGGACGGAGGGCACATCAGCGACGGTACGCCACTGGCTCACGTGGCTCTGCTGTGCAGAGAGCAGCCGCTCGTGGCGGCAATCGGCGTGAACTGTGTGCCGCTGGAGCTGGTCTCGCCTTCTTTGGAGGCACTGGGCAAAGCCACCGATACGCCCCTCATCGCCTATCCAAATTCGGGCGAAAGCTACGACGCAGTCACCAAGACATGGCGGCCGGCCGCGACGGCGCACCCCCTAGCGGGACCCGCTAGTAAACAGCCCTCAAGCCTTGCGGAAGGAACCCCCATCTGGCGTGAACTTGGCGCCCGGCTCGTTGGCGGGTGCTGTCGAACTACCCCGGCGGACATTGCCGCCGTGGCCAGGCTGTCCGTAAATCCCTAAAGGGGCCGGTAATGGCTGCCCCGCGTCATCCCTTGGCAGCCCAGGGGTCGGCGATGCCGATGTATTGGGTGGTGGTGTATTCGGCGATGCCTTCGGAGCCGCCTTCGCGGCCCAGGCCGGATTGTTTGACGCCGCCGAAGGGGGCGGCGGCGTTGGAGATGACGCCGGCGTTGAAGCCGACCATGCCGAATTCGATCTGTTCGGCCACGCGCAGGAGACGGTTGAAGTCGCGGCTGTAGACGTAGGAGGCCAGCCCGTATTCGGTGGCGTTGGCCAGCCGGATCGCGTCCTCTTCCGCGGCGAAGGTGGTCACGGGGGCGACGGGGCCGAAGATTTCCTGGCCCAGGATCGCGGCGTCGTTCGGGACGTTGGCGAGCACGGTGGGCCGGTAGAAGTAGCCGGGACCGTCCACGGGGGAACCGCCGG
>NZ_BAAAQB010000029.1:265842-282501 GCF_039531445.1 Arthrobacter humicola
TGCTGTTGCCCCGGCGTCGACTGCGGCGGTCACCAGGGCGTGGACGTCGTCGCGGGCGCCGGCGTCAATGAGCGGGCCCACCGTGGCGTCCGGTTCGGTGCCGCGGCCGGTGGTCAGGGCGCCCATGGCGGCGCCGAACTTGCGGGTGAATTCCTGGGCCACGGATGCCTGGACGAGGAAGCGGTTGGCGGCCGTGCAGGCCTCGCCCATGTTGCGCATCTTCGCGGCCATCGCGCCCTCGACCGCGGCGTCGAGGTCGGCGTCCTCGAAGACGATGAACGGGGCGTTGCCGCCGAGCTCCATCGAGGTGCGCAGCACATTTTGGGCGGCGTCGGCCATGAGGCGCTTGCCCACCGGGGTGGAACCGGTGAAGGAGACCTTCCGGAGCCGGGAATCGGCGAGCAGCGGCCCGGAGATCCCGGCGGCGCTGGCGGAGGCCACAACGTTGAGGACCCCGGCGGGCAGGCCGGCGTCGAGCATGGTCTTCGCGAAGAGCTGGGCGGTCAACGGAGTGAGCTTGGCCGGTTTAAGGACCATGGTGCAGCCGGCGGCGACGGCGGGCGCGACCTTGCGGGTGGCCATGGCGAGGGGGAAGTTCCAGGGCGTGATGAGCAGGCACGGCCCCACCGGCCTTTTCTGCACCAGGATCTTGTTCCTGCCTTCGGGGGTGGTGAGGTAGCGGCCGTAGTCGCGCACCGTCTCTTCGGAGAACCAGCGCAGGAACTCGGCGCCGTAGGCCACCTCGCCGCGGGCCTCGGCCAGCGGCTTGCCCATTTCCAGGGTCATGAGCAGGGCGAAGTCCTCCGCGCGTTCAGTGACCAGGTCAAAGGCGCGGCGCAGGATTTCGGCGCGTTCACGGGGTGCCGTCCGGGCCCAGGCGGCCTGGGCGGCGTCAGCCGCGTCCAACGCCGAGACCGCGTCGTCGCTGGTCGCGGAGGCAAGGGTGCCGAGGATTTCGCCGGTGGCGGGGTCGTGGACGTCGAACGTGCCGCCGTCGGACGCGTCACGCCACTGGCCGTTAATCAGCAGGCCGGTAGGCACGGAAGCGAGCAGAAACGCCTCGCGCTCGGGTGAGATGGCAGGGGTGATCGCGGAAACAGTCATGAGGAGGTCCTAAAGGGAGTCAGTAGCTGGTCGGGGTTTCGGCAGGGCCAATCACCGGGTCCGGCGGGATGTATTGGGCCGCAAGGGCTTCGGAGCCGCGGGCCAGCAGGGCGACGTCGGCGCCCACCAGCACGAAGGCGGCACCGGCGGCCAGGTAGGCGCGGGCCGTGGGCGGGTTGAAGGCGTTTACGCCGGCGGGTTTTCCGGCCGCTGTGGCGGCGGCAATGCAGTGTTCGACGGCGGCGCGCACCCGGGGGTGTTCCTGCTGGCCGAGCAGTCCCAGGGAGGCGGCGAGGTCGGAGGGCCCCAGGAAGATCGCGTCCACCCCGTCCACCGCCAGGATCTCCTCCACGGCCGCGACCGCGGCTTCGGATTCGATCTGCACGGTGACGCTGATGGTGTCGGAGGCGCGGGCGAGGTAGTCGGGGATCCGGTTCCAGCGCGCGGCCCTGGCTAGGGCGGACCCGACGCCGCGGACCCCGTGGGGCGGGTAGCGGGTGGCGGCCACGGCGGCTTCGGCGTCGGCGGCCGAGTTCACCATGGGGATCAGCAGGTTCTGCACGCCCAGGTCCAGGTACTGCTTGATGACCACGGTGTCGTTCACGGGCGGCCGGACCAGGACCTGGACCGGGTAGCCGTGCGCGGCCTGCAGCTGGGCGAGGATGGATTCGAGTCCGTTGGGGCTGTGCTCGGCGTCGATCAGGAGCCAGTCCAGCCCGGAGCCGGCGCAGAGTTCCGCGATCAGGGGGCTGCCGGAACAGACCCACATTCCGGCCAGGGGGCGGCCGGCAGCGCCGGTTTGGTTGCGCAGGGCGTCCCGGAAGGTTTCATCTGGTTTTACTCGAAGCGGCATGTCACAACTCCCAGGGGTCCGTAGTCGGCGTGGACGGTATCTCCCTTGTACACCCAGAGGGGCCGGGTGAAGGAGCCGGCGAGGATGATGTCGCCGGCTTTCATGCCGTCTCCGTGGGCGGCGATTTTGTTGGCCAGCCAGTGCACCCCGTTGGCGGGGTGGTCCAGGACGCCGGCGGCGACGCCGGTTTCCTCGACGGTCTGGTTCTTGTAGAGGATGGCGGAGACCCAGCGGAGGTCGACGGCGTCGGGCTTTACCGGGCGGCCGCCGACTACCATGGCACCCATGGCGGCGTTGTCGGCGATGGTGTCCACGATCGTCCGGCCCTCCATTTCGATCCGGGAGTCCAGGATCTCCAGGGCCGGGACCACGTAGTCGGTGGCGTTCAGGACGTCGAAGATGGTGCAACCGGGGCCGGCGAGGTCCTTCTTCAGCACGAACGCCAGTTCCACTTCCACACGGGGGTGGGTGTAGCGGTCCCAGCCCACGGAGCAGCCGGTTTCCAGGACCATGTCATCGAAGATGGCGCCGTAGTCCGGCTCGGTGATGCCGGTCGCGGCCTGCATGGCTTTGGATGTGAGCCCGATTTTGCGGCCCACGAGCCTGCGCCCGGCGGCCTCGTTGCGGCGCCGCCACAGCTGCTGGACGGCGTAGGAGTCCTCCACCGTCATGCCCGGGTAGCGGGCGGTCAGGCGGGGGACAGGGGTCCGGCTGCGGCCGGCTTCCAGCAGTTCGTCTGCGATGGCCTCGATGGTCGCGGGGTCAAGCATTCGGGTGCTCCTCAGGTGGTCGGGCGGTGTGGGGGGTGGCCGGGGTGGTCCCGCCTCCGGCGGAGGCGGGACCGGCGGCCCGGTTCGGGGTTTACAGCCGCGTTTAGAGCTGGGCGCCGAGCTTGAACCCGGTCTTCTCCCCGGCGTGGCCGTCCTCGTCCTTGCGGGTGTAGGAGAACCCGTCGGCCCCCACGGTGACGGCCATCTCGCTCTTTTCCTCGCGGACAATGACGGGCTGGGGGTTGCCGTCGAGGTCCAGGACCAGGGAGGCCTCGGTGTACCAGGACGGGACCACGGGGTTGCCCCACCAGTCGCGGCGCTGGTTGTCGTGCACGTCCCAGGTGATGGTGGGGTTGTCCGGGTCGCCGGTGTAGTAGTCCTGGGTGTAGATCTCCACGCGGTGGCCGTCCGGGTCCAGGATGTAGAGGTAGAAGGCGTTGGAGACGCCGTGCCGGCCGGGGCCGCGCTCGATCCTGTCGGAGATGCGCAGGGCGCCCATCTTGTCGCAGATCTGGATGATGTTGTGCTTCTCGTGGGTGGCGAACGCGACGTGGTGCATGCGCGGGCCGTTGCCGCCGGTCAGGGCGGTGTCGTGCACGGTCTGCTTGCGGTGCATCCAGGCCGCGTAGGTGACGCCGTCGGAGTCCTGGATGTCTTCGGAGACGCGGAAGCCGAGGTCCTCGAGGTACTTGCGGCCGCGCGGGACGTCGGGGGTGACCTGGTTGAAGTGGTCCAGGCGCACGAGCTCCCCGGCGGAGTAGAGGTCATAGCGCTGGGTGAGGCGTTCCACGTGCTCCACCTCGTAAAAGAACTCGTAGGGGAAGCCCAGCGGGTCCTCGACGCGGACGGAGTCGCCGATGCCCTTGGTGAAGCCGTCCTTGCGGCGTTCGGTGCGGCAGCCCAGTTCCTTGTAGTAGGCCTCGGCGGCGTCCACCTCGGCGGGGGACTTCACCCGGTAGGCGAAGGCCGCGACGGCGGCGATGGGTCCCTTGCGGAGCACCAGGTTGTGGTGGATGAACTCCTCAAGCGAACGCAGGTAGATGGCGTTCTCGTCTTCCTCGGTGACGTGCAGGCCAAGGAGGTCCACGTAGAAGGCGCGGGATTTGGCGAGGTCGGTGACGACGATTTCCATGTAGGCGCAGCGGACGATGTCCGGAGCCGGGACCGTGGGGGTGGGGACGAAGTTGGTCATGGTGTTCTCTCTTCTTTGAAAGGGGTCTGCTTGGCGCTGGCGTGAAAGCTTAGGCGCCGAATTTCGGGGTATGAACAGGGCCCAGGGTGATGTGGACGGCCTGCTGGTCGGTGTAGAAGTCGATGGAGCGGTAGCCGCCCTCGTGGCCCAGGCCCGAGGCCTTGACGCCGCCGAAAGGAGTGCGGAGGTCGCGGACGTTGTGGCTGTTGAGCCAGACCATGCCGGCCTCGACGTTCTGGGAGAAGTTGTGCGCGCGGGTCAGGTTCTGGGTCCAGATGTAGGCTGCGAGCCCGTACCTGGTGTTGTTCGCCAGGGCCAGGGCCTCGTCGTCGGTGTCGAACGGGGTGATGGCGACAACGGGGCCGAAGATCTCCTCCTGGAAGATCCGCGCGTCCGGGGCGACGTCGGCGAACACGGTGGGGGCGATGTAGTTGCCCTCCGGGAGGTGGTCCGGGCGGCCGCCGCCGGCCAGGAGCCGGCCTTCGGACTTGCCGATTTCCACGTAGGAGGCCACCTTGGCGTAGTGCTCCGGGTGGACCAGGGCGCCGACCTCGGTCTTGGGGTCGTGCGGGTCACCGACCACGATGTTCTTGGCCCGGGCGGCGTACTTCTCGCAGAATTCCTCGTACACGGCGCGCTCCACCAGGATGCGGGAGCCGGCGGTGCAGCGTTCCCCGTTGAGCGAGAAGACGCCGAACAGGGCGGAGTCGATCGCGGCGTCGAGGTCGGCGTCGGCGAACACGACGCACGGGGACTTGCCGCCGAGCTCCATGGACAGGCCCTTGAGGTTGGCCGCGGCGTTGCGGAAGATCGTCTGGCCCGTGGTGGTCTCGCCGGTGAAGGAGATCAGCGGCACGTCCGGGTGCTTCACGAGCGCGTCGCCGGCTTCCTCGCCCAGGCCATTGACCAGGTTGAACACGCCGTCCGGGAGCCCGGCGTCCTTGAAGATCGTCGCCCACAACGAGGCTGAGAGCGGGGTGAATTCGGCCGGCTTGAGCACCACGGTGTTGCCGGTGGCCAGCGCCGGGGCGAGCTTCCAGGACTCGAGCATGAAGGGCGTGTTCCACGGCGTGATGAGGCCCGCGACGCCGATCGGCTTGCGGTTGACGTAGTTGATCTGGGCGCCGGGGACCTTCATGGCGTCGTCGAACTGGGCCACGATCAGGTCCGCGAAGAAGCGGAAGTTCTCGGCCGCGCGGAGCGCCTGGCCTTTGGCCTGGGTGATCGGCAGGCCGGTGTCAAAGGTCTCGAGCTCGGCGAGGCGTGCCTCCTGGGCTTCGACGGCGTCGGCGATCCGGTTCAGGACGCGGGCCCGCTCCCGCGGCTTCATCTTCGGCCATGGGCCGTTGGTGAACGCTTCGCGGGCGGCGGCGACGGCGAGGTCGATGTCCTCCTTCTGCCCGGCGGCGGCGGTGGCGTAGTTGGTGTTGGACACAGGGTCCAGGACATCGAAGGTCGCCCCGCCCACGGAATCAACGAATTCGCCGTTGATGTAGTGCTGGATGTGGGTGGGAAGGTCCTGCGGAACGTAATGGGTCCGGGTTTCTGCGGCAGGGAACGTCATTGTTGTCTTCCTAACTAACTGAGAGTGCAACGCGGGGTCGTTTACGGCCCATGTTGGGCCGCTTAATGGGCGCTGAGTGACCCCGCGTTGCTTTGGGCAAGGTACGCGTCCAGGGTGGCGCTGCGGTGGAGGCGGGCGGCCTTCTCGATCTCATCCGGGCTGGCGCCGGACTCGATGAGCTGCAGCAGAGCTTCGTGCTCGTCGACGGAGTCGTGGGCCCGTCCCGGGACGAAGCGGAAGGTTGAGGACCGCAGGGACGCGAGCCGGTTCCAGCCCCGGTGAACGAGGTCCAGGATGTGTGGGTTGGGGCAGTGCTCGAACAGGACGCTGTGGAAGTCCTGGTTCAGCCGGGTGAACCGGACGGGGTCGAAGTGCTCCAGGCACTCCCGCATTTCGGCGTTCACCGCCCGGGCGCGGGCCACGTCCGCCGCCCCGATGAGCGGTGCGGACAGGGCCGTCGCGGCGCCCTCGACGATGCTGAGGGTCTGCATCGTGTAGAGGTACTCGGTGGGGTCGATCCCGGACACGGTGGCGCCGACGTTGCGCTCGAAGGTCACCAGCCCCTCGGCTTCGAGCCGGCGGATGGCCTCCCGGACCGGGACCACGCTGACGCCCAGGTCCTCGGCGATCTTCGCGAGCACCAGCCGGTAGCCGGGGGAGTAGGTCCCGTCCACGATCCGGGCCTTGACGGTCGCGTAGGCCTGCTCGGACTTGCTCCCGGGGGTCCCGTTTGAGGACACGGTGGCTGCCCCCGCGCCTGCTGCGCTGGCCGTCTCAGTCATTGGGTTTGCCTGCTTCCCATTCCTGGTACCGGGCGCGCCATGCGGCGTTGAGCGGGTAGAGGCCGTCCACGCTGTGGCCCTGCTGCACCATTTCGAAAATGAAGACTTCCTCGCGTTCCTGGGCGATGGAATCGTCCGCGAGCTCTTCGGCCAGGGCTGGCGGGATCACCAGGATGCCGTCGGCATCGGCCACGATGATGTCCCCGGGCTGCACGGTGGTGCCGCCGCAAGCGATGGTGATGTCCGTGTCCCACGGGATGTGCCGGCGGCCCAGGACGGCCGGGTGCGGGTTGGCATAGTAGGTGGGCATGTCCATGGCGGCCACGGCGGAGAAGTCACGTACGCCGCCGTCGGTGATGACGGCCGCGGCGCCGCGGACCTGGGCGCGCAGGGCCAGGATGTCGCCGATGGTGCCGGTGCCCTTTTCGCCGCGGGCCTCCATGACCAGGATTTCGCCCTCGTTGACCGAATCGATGGCCTTCTTCTGGGCGTTGAAGCCGCCGCCGTGGGCCTTGAAGAGGTCCTCGCGGTTGGGGACGTAGCGCAGCGTGCGGGCCAGGCCGACGATCCGCCGGTCCGGCCGCGTCGAGGTCAGGCCGTCGATACTGACGTTGTTCAGGCCGCGCTTGCGCAACTGCGAGGACAAGGTGGCCGTGGACACGCTTTCCAGCTTCGCCTTCAGCTCCGGGGACAGGATGGCCGCCGGGGCCGGCAGGCCGGCCGCTTCACGCGAACCGTAGGCTTCCTCCCGCTGGAGATCATCAGTCCTGGGCCGGGCGCCGAAGTCCGCGAACGGCGTCGTGCCTTCCGCCACCCGGGTGACCAGCCGGCCGGTGGTCAAGTCAGCGCTGCTGACTTCCACCTCGACGACGTCGCCCGGCTTCGCCACCGACGCCCCGGCGGGGGTGCCGGTGAGGATGATGTCCCCCTCTTCGAGGGTGAGGAGCTGGGAGAGGTCGGCGACGAGCCGGGCGAAGGGGAAAAGCAGCTCCGCGGTGGTGTCGTCCTGCACGAGGTCGCCGTTGTGCCAGGTGCGGACCCGCAGCTTGGCCGGGTCGACTGTGTCGGCGGCAATCAGGGTCGGACCTACGGGGGTGAAGCCGTCGCCGCCCTTGGACCGGAGGTTGGAGCCCTTGTCCGCGTAGCGGAGGTCATAGACGCCGAGGTCGTTGCTGGCCGTGACCCACTCGACGTGGCTCCAGGCATCCTCGATGCCCACGCGGCGGGCGGGCTTGCCGATGATCAAGGCGATCTCGCCCTCATAGCCGAGGAGCTCGCAGCCGGCCGGGCGTTCCACGGTTGACGGGGCTCCTGCCGAACCGACAGCCAGGGAGGAGGACGGCTTCAGGAAGTAGGACGGCTGCTCTGGGGTGCGGCCGCGCTGGGCTGCCCGGCTGGGGTAGTTGACATGCACCGCGATGACCTTGCGGGCCGCGGCCAGGATGTGGTCGGTGACCTGTTCCAAGATTTACTCCTCATCGAGTACGAAATCGTATACGATAACTATCACCCGGCAGCCCGGGGCGCGTCAACCCCCTGTTTTCCGGGAGTTTTCAAGACACTTGTAACCCATGTCATATCTGCCGTACAGTTTTTGATCAAAGGTGCATTTCGATTATCGAACACGAAGTTCTTATATCGAACACAATAAGCAGCGATTGACCGCCACACAACGAAGTGAGGAAAGCCCGTGCATTTCCACCACCACGGTTACGTATCCGGTGACCCGCGAGTCCAGCCGGCCGCCGGCGTCGGCATCGACCGGCCCACGCAACTTCCAGACGAGGTCGACGTGCTCATCGTCGGCACCGGACCCGCGGGCATCGTCGCAGCCGCCCAGCTGTCCCAGTTCCCCGGCGTCACGACCCGGATCGTGGAGCGCCGCGGCGGAAGGCTCGCCATCGGCCAGGCCGACGGCATCCAGGCCCGGAGCGTCGAGACCTTCCAGGCCTTCGGCTTCGCGGAGCGGATCATCGCCGAGGCCTACCGCATCACCGAGATGGCCTTCTGGAAGCCGGACCCCCGGAACCCCGCGAACATTGTCCGCAGCGCCCGCACCCTCGATGACCCGGGCGGAATCAGCGAGTTTCCGCATCTCATCGTGAATCAGGCCCGCGTCCTGGATTACTTCGGCGAGTTCATGGCGAATTCGCCCACCCGCATGACGCCGGACTACGGCTACGAGTTCGTCGGCCTTGAGGTCGCCGGTGAAGGGGAGTACCCCGTCACCGTGACCCTCGTCCACACCGCCGGACCCGACGAGGGCCGGACGCGCACCGTCCGGGCGAAGTATGTTGTCGGAGCCGACGGCGCGCGGAGCAAGGTGCGGGACTCGATCGGCTGCACGCTTGCCGGCGACCAGGCCAACCACGCGTGGGGCGTCATGGACGTGCTCGCCTCCACCGACTTCCCAGACATCCGCCTCAAATGCGCCATCCAGTCCCATGACGGTGGCAGCATCCTGCTCATCCCGCGCGAGGGCGGGCACCTCTTCCGCATGTACGTGGATCTCGGCGAGGTCGCCGAGGATGACAACGGGGCCGTCCGCAAGACCACCATCGAGCAGATCATTGCCAAGGCCAACGCGATCATCCACCCGTACACGCTCGACGTGCGCAACGTGGCCTGGCACAGCGTGTACGAGGTCGGCCACCGCCTCACCGACCGGTTCGACGACGTCCTGCCGGAGGACCTCGGCACCCGCACGCCGCGCGTGTTCATCACCGGCGACGCCTGCCACACGCACAGCGCCAAGGCCGGCCAGGGCATGAACGTCTCCATGCAGGACGGCTTCAACATCGGCTGGAAGCTCGGCCACGTGCTCGAGGGCCGCAGCCCGGTCAGCCTGCTCTCCACCTACTCAGCCGAGCGCCAGGTTGTCGCGAAGGACCTCATCGACTTCGACAAGGTGTGGTCGACGCTCATGGCCAAGAAGCCCGAAGAGTTCGAAAACCCCTCCGAACTCGAGGACTTCTACGTGCGCACCGCCGAGTTCCCCGCCGGCTTCATGACCGAGTACTCGCCGTCGATGATCGTCGCCGAGTTGGCGCACCAGAACCTGGCGACCGGCTTTCCTGTGGGCAAGCGTTTCAAGTCCGCCCCGGTTGTGCGCGTCTGCGACACCAATCCGGTCCAGCTCGGTCACCAGGCCACGGCGGACGGCCGCTGGCGCATCTACGTCTTCGCCGACGGGGCAGCGGCCGGCTCCCCGTCGCCCACCACGGACTTGGCCGCGTGGCTGGCCAACGCGCCGGACTCGCCGCTTGCCGCCACGCCCGAGGGCGCCGACGCCGACGCCTGGTTCGACGTCAAGGTCATCTACCAGCAGGACCACACGGGAATCGACATTGGCGCGGTGCCGGCGGTGTTCAAGCCTGAGGTCGGGCCGTTCAAGCTCCCGTACCTTGAGAAGGTCTACGGCACCGATCCGGCGTCGGACATCTTCGAGCTGCGCGGCGTCGACCGCGGCGGCGTCATCGTGGTGGTGCGCCCGGACCAGTACGTGGCCAACGTCCTGCCGCTGACGGCGACGGCGGAGCTCGCCGCGTTCTTCGCGCCCGTCCTGCGCTCCCGCACGCGCATCGGCTGATCCGTGGCCCCGACAAAGTAATCAACACCGTTTGAACGGCAGGCTGCAGTCTCAACGCAGCCTGCCGTTCCTGTATCCCCGTGGACTTTTCGCCCGCCTGACCGCCAGGCCAATGACGTCTGCCCCGCGACGTCAGCGCATTAGCACTTGACCTCAGTCCGGAGGTCAACAATCGCGGCCTGGACGTTTGCGGCATCGTCGCGGAGGGAATTGGTCGCCTGGGTCAAAGTTGCGTCGTCAGGCACAGCTTTGACGGCGTCGTTGAACTTGGCTTCGGCCGCCTTGACGGCGTCCGCCCGTTGTTGGGCGAGGTCCGCGGTGGCCTTGACGAGGTCATCATAGGTCTTCGTGACTTGCTCCTGGGCCGTGCGGACCTGCTCCAGCGTGGCATCAGGCTTCAGTGTGTCCTTGAAATTTGTCAGCGCGGCGGCATGGGCATCGGCCGCAGCGCAGACCTGTGACGTGCTCGGCGGCGGGCTTGAGGCGGACGCGGGCGCGCTGGAAGTGCCCGCGGGTGTGCTGGCGGGGCTGCATCCGGTGAGCAGTGCGACGGCGGTCCCGAGTGCGATGGATCCGAAGAGAATTGGGTGGGGTTTCGACATTGGAAGATCCTCTCCCCGCTGGGTGTCGCCTCCGCGCATCGGAGGCCATATTTCATCCTGTGCCCCGACGCGGGCATGGACCTCATCCGCCGGGGGTGAAATGGATGGGCGCCCAACCAAAGCCCGGGCAGGGCACAATGGCTCTTTTGGGACCGGTCGGCCGCGGGTAAGAATGGTGGTGCCACGGCGGAAGGGGTCGTCCGCGACTGGTGTTGAAGCCGGGGCAGGCGGTCCAGGGCGGCACGCAAGTGCTGTCCTGGGCCGCCGCGGCGCGGCCGTTGAAGGGGATCTTGGGCGCTGACAGATTGGGTGGCGCCGCGGTGCCCGTGCGGACGTATGCTGTTTTCATCGGTTCAGCAACGAACTGCGTGCTTCGATCTCGAGCGTGGACCATGACCCAAGGAACTGCACCAGACAGCAGGCGGGATCCGCATGCTGCGTTCTGGAACATGCATTTCAACGATCCGGATATCGGTGCCTTCCTCGGCGAAGTCGTCACGGGGCTCGTCCACGACATCGGCGGTCCCGGCCGTGGGATCAGCTGGGCAATCACACTTCTCCGGTCCGGGGAAACCAGCACGCTCATCGCGGGCAGTGCACTGTCGCGGGCGGCGGACGAAGCGCAGCGCTCGTTCGACGACGGCCCGGCCCGCGAGGCGGTTCGTAGCGGAGAATTTGTGGTCATGGGGGACACCTCCTTGGAGCGCCGCTGGCCCGGGTATGCCAGCACCGCAGCTGCCGAGGGCGTCCGGTCGCTCGTATCCGTTCCGCTGGTCCCCGCGGAGAGTTTCCGTGCAGCGGTGAACCTCTATGCCCCGTGGCCGCATGTTTTCACGAGTGCGGACATCACTGCAGCGGTGCGGCTGGCCCGCCAGGTGTCCCGGGCCCTGATTCTGGTCCAGCAGATGATGCTCAGGTACGCGGGGAGTGCCGAGCTATCCTCGGCGCAGCTCTCCCGGGTGCTGGCCGGCCTGGCTTTACGGACGCTGGTGCGGGACTACGGGTTTAGTGAAGAGGGAGCCCTGGACTATCTTCGGAGCGTCGCGGGTGGCCCTGTGCGCGAACCCGCCGGCAGCACGGTCCATGTCCTGGGTGCCGATTCCGGCCAGGGCCCGGAAGTGCCCCAGACCAGCCCACCGCTGGCCCCGGTGCCCCGCGCTGTGGACGCTCCGCCTGTCCGTCGACGGCGGCGGAGGGTGGAGAGCCCGGCCTAGGCGCAGGGCGAACCCGCAGATGCTCAGGCGGCAATGCCGGGTTCATTGCCGCGGGACTGGTCCGGGCGGAGGACCTTCAGGGCGCCGGCCCAGGCGATGACCTGATTAAACAGGATCTGCAGAGTCTTCTCCGCGGCCGCGGTAGGGATCAGGGTGCGGTAGTTCTCGAACTCTGTGGCAAAGGGTAGTGCCACCTGCGCCCGGACGTCTGCCATCTGCAGCTCGCCGGCAACTCCCCGCAGGTGTTCGACGGCGCGGATGCCGCCGCTGCTTCCGTAGCTGACGAACCCGGCTGCCTTGTTGTTCCACTCCCTGTACAAGTAATCCAAGGCGTTTTTCAGTGCCCCGGGGATTGAATGGTTGTACTCGCCGGTGACGAAGATGTAACCGTCGAATCCGTCGACAGCCTCGGACCAGGCCTTGGTGTGCGGGTGGCTGTACCGGCCGAAGGAGGGCGGCAGTGGCTCGTCGAGGATCGGGAGGCGGAAATCGGCGACGTCGAGGACCTCAAAGGTGGCATCGCCGCGTTCCGCTGCCCGTGAAGCTACCCAGTCGCAGACGGACTGTCCGAGGCGTCCGGGCCGGGTACTCCCGAGCACGATAGCGATGCGAATCATGGCGGACTCCTTTCCGGCGGATGTTTTCTTGCCACTATCAGAACAACAATCCGGACGGCGCGATGCTTCCGCAGCCGCGGCGGCCCGACGCGCAGGGCAGCATTTTACAGGCTGGCGGTTTCTTGCCCCGTCGGCTGAGTCCGGGCAGTGCTGCCTGCACCTGGCGCGGGTCTTTAGTCCCTGCCCGGACCCGGTCCGCGGGCGTCTACTGGAGGTACCAGCCGTTTTGGGCAACCAACCACAACTCTCCGGAGGATCTGTCATGTCTGATTTGCATAAGTGGTCACCGTTCCACCGCTGGCCGGACACATCCCGCACCAGCCCCTTTGACGCGTTCCGCAGGTCACCGTCGGATCTGATGGACTTCATGGACCGGTTCTTCCAGGAAGAAAACCGGCCGATGCCGATCCGCGTCGAGGAGTTCCTTGACGGCAACACCCTTGTTATCCGGGCCGAAGCGCCCGGGCTGGATCCGGACAAGGACATCGACGTCTCGGTTGTTGACGGAGCCCTCCAGATCCGCGCCGAGCGCAAGGAAGAAAAGGAAGAGAAGGGCAAGGACAGCTACCGGTCCGAGTTCCGGTACGGCTCTTTCCTCCGCACCCTGCCGCTGCCCGCGGACGTGAAAGAGGAAGACATCAAAGCCACCTACAAAGACGGAGTCCTCGAAGTCCGCACGCCTGTACCGGAGCGCGCCCTGGCCGAGTCCAAAGCGACCAAACTCCCCATCACCCGGGAATAACCCCCGCCAGCCAGCTCCCGGGCGGCTGCCCGGGAGTCGCTAGCAAGACAAGCACTTAGCGGCCCAGAAGTTCCGCGACGTAGCGCAGCTGGCTGACCCAGTGGTGTTCCTGGCCGCCTTCGTGATTGTTGAAGCGGTACACCTCAATGGCCTTCGCCGGGACAGCCCGCGCGGCTGCCGCACCCGCTGCCTCACCCAAACGCGCGCCCGGCCCTGCCGGCGCGCCCGTGCCATAGGCGTTGTACGCTGCAAAGACTGTCGACGGCGGGCAGACGTCGTCCATCAGCGCCGCCGAGAACAGCGCCGGCGCCGTGGCACGCCGGCCCAGGTGCACGCCGTCGAAATAGTTCAGGACCGCAAGCGCGGGCTCGTAACGGTCCCGGTGACGGGCCAGGAAGCCGGCGACTTCCGGGTAGGGCCCGCGCGGGGCGATGTCGACGGCGCGCGGAAAGTCCTGCAGGAACGGCACATCGGCCATGGTGCACAGCACGCCGTCAAGGCGCCCGGCCGCCAACCCGGCGGCCGCGATGGCCAAGCCTCCGCCCTGGCTCAGGCCGGCCAGCAGCACCTTCGAGGCATCCACCTCGGGATGGTTCTGCACGGCTTCGATGGCCCGGAAGGCGTCGACGAAGACGCGGCGGTAGTAGTAGTCCTCCCGGGAGGAGAGGCCGCGCGTCATCAGCCCGGCGTAGGCAACGTCTCCGGCCGACGGGTGCGGATCCGCGCTCTCGCCCAGGCTGCCGCCGTAGCCCTGGCCTCTGGTGTCCATGATGAAGTGCGCATACCCGGCCTGCGCCCACTTTGTGTCCTGCTGGACCAGCCCGCGGCCGCCCGAATAGCCGACGTACTGCACCACCACAGGCAACGCCCTCCCGGCGTCGCGGTTTGCCGGCAGGTGCAGCCAGCCCTTGATCCGGGCCCCGCCGAAGCCCGTGAAGGAGACGTCAAAACTGTCAATGACGCTCAGGTGGTTCTCTGCCGGTGCATAGACGGCGTCCAGCGGGAATTGGCGGGCCTCGGCAATGGTCCGGTCCCAGAAGTCGTCGAAGTCTTCGGGTTCGACGGCGGATGAGGTGTAGTTGCGCAGCTGATCCAACGGCATGTCGAAGAGGGGCATGAGGTCTCCAGATGTGAGGCGTACGGTCCGAAGGTGATCCTACGTCCGATCACCAGTTTCCCCCACAGGACAGACGCGTGGATTCATCGAGCTCAACAAGAGTTCCTGCAGCCCTGCCCGGGTTCCGGGCCGCGGAACCCGCCACCAACGTGCCGCCCGGCGCCTCTTTCGCAGGCGCCTCGCGAAAATTCTCCACACTCGCGGCACGAAAAGGACATTGGACGTCCCATCTCCTGTAAGCTGGAGGTAGGAGTGGCCGATCCCGGCTGCGGCCAGAAGGAGAGTGTCGTGAGCATCGAATCCCGAGTAGTGTCGCCGGCCCGTTTCAGCGCTCAAATCAGGTCCCATGCGCTGCAGACACGCATTATGGACCTCATCCTAGAACAAGGGTTGGACGTTGGGGATGCACTCCCCACCGAAAGCGAGCTCTCCGCGGTTCTGGGCGTCGGGCGCAACACTGTGCGGGAGTCGCTGAAGGTGCTTCAGGCGCTGGGCGTGATCGAGATCCGCCACGGCTTTGGCATGTTCGTGGCACCGAACAACTTCACCGCACTCACCGATGGCCTGGCCTTCCGCGGGCGGCTGTCGCTGCGCCACAGGGGCGAGGAAGCGATGGAGCTCATCGACGTGCGGCAGGCGCTCGAATCGGGCCTCATTGGCTCCGCGATCGACCTCATGACCGACGAGCACCTTGGCCAACTCCGCGGCACCCTGGAGCAGATGGAAGCAGCCGCGGCTGCCGGGGACGCGCTGGCCGAACTGGACGCGGAATTCCACCGCGGCCTCTATGCGCCCCTGAACAACGAGCTCCTGATCAATCTCATGGACGTGTTCTGGAAGGTGTACCGCCAGATCCACCAGGCGCTGGGAACCGGCCCGGTCAACCTCCCGGAGCAGGCCCGTATGCACCGGGAAATTTACGAGGCCGTCGCCGAGAAGAACAAGACGCTGGCCTCCGAGCGCCTGCAGCGCCACTTCGACGGCATCCGCCAAAAACTCAAGGACGTCGCTGCCCGTTAGCCGGACCGCCGGCCAGCTCGTGCAGGCGGGCCGCGACGCATTAGGAACCACAGAAAGCGCCACTCATGATGGAAATCTTTGTAGTGCCCGACGCCGAGGGAACCGGGGCAGTTGCTGCCGGCATCCTGGCCGCCGTGATCCGCAGCCGGCCCGACGCCGTTCTCGGCGTGGCCACCGGCGGCTCGCCGCTGCCGGTGTATGTGGCCCTTGCCGGCCATGGGCTGGACATGTCCGGTATCCGCGGCTTCGCGCTGGACGAGTACGTCGGGCTGCCGGCGGGCCATCCGGAGAGCTACGCCGAGGTGGTTCGCCGCGAAGTGACCGAACGGCTGCACCTTGTCCCCGCCAACGTCTTCGTTCCCGACGGCGGCGCCGAGAACCCAGACGTCGCTGCGCGTGACTATGACCGTGCGATCGCCAAGGCAGGCGGAATAGACGTCCAGATCCTGGGGATCGGACACAACGGGCACCTGGCCTTCAACGAACCGGGTTCGGCCCTGGATTCCCGGACCCGGGTGGAACTGCTGACCGAGCGCACGCGCCAGGCGAATGCCCGCTATTTTGACATCCCTGACGACGTCCCGGAGCGGTGCATCACTCAGGGCCTGGGAACCATCCTTGAAGCCCGGCAGCTACTGCTGGTGGTCAACGGGGCGGACAAGGCCGACATCCTCCGCGAGGCACTTGCCGGTCCCGTTTCGCCCGAGTGCCCGGCCTCGGTACTGCAGTTGCACCCGCATGTCACGGTGGTGGCGGACGAGGCCGCGGCCGCCCGGCTTACGGACGTCCCGGCAGGATCCCTCCGCGGGCCCGGAATAGTCAAGGTGCGTGCCGGGGCAGCCGTCGCCTAAGACCGAATGCCACCCTGCGCGGCGGCATCCGCACCCGGTCAGGCGGACGCGTCCAGAATCCGGCCGCCGCGCAGGACCCTCACCAGTTCGAAATCCGCGTCGACGGCGAGGATATCGGCGCGCATTCCTGTCCGGAGGGCGCCGATCTCGTTTTCCAGGCCCAGGACGCTGGCAGGGACCAGGGTCGCCGCCAGAACGGCCTCCGCAGGATCCACCCCTGCCGCGATGGTGGCACGGACAACCTCCAGCAGGGTCGCCGTGCCCCCGGCGAGGGCGCCGTTGCTTCTCAGGGTGGCTACGCCGTCGTGCACCACCACCGCGGAGGGTCCCAGTTCGTAGTCGCCGTCGGGCAGTCCTGTGGCCGCCATGGAGTCCGTCACCAGCGCGATATTCGCGGCCCCAACCACCTCGAACACCATCCGGACCGTCTCCGGGTCGAGGTGGACGCCGTCGCCGATCAGTTCGACCACGACGGTGCCGGCGGCCGCCAGCCGCAGGCTCGCGCCGGCCGGCCCGGGGCTCCGGTGATGCAGCGGCGGCATGCCGTTAAACAGGTGCGTCACCGTGGGCCGGGCCTGCGGACCGAACCGCCCGCCCGCTGCGGCCCTGCCAACGAGGTCGGCGGCTTCCGTCAGCGAGGCG
>NZ_BAAAQB010000029.1:282637-306198 GCF_039531445.1 Arthrobacter humicola
GTAAGTCATGGTCCGCAGGGTTCCGCCCGCGGCCTGAAGCATGTGCCCGAGGAGTTCAGGATCGGGGTCCCGGAGCCAGAGCGGATTCTGGGCGCCGCAGCGGGCGGTGGAGAGGAACGGGCCCTCGGAATGGACGCCTGCGATGAGTCCCTCGGCGGCCAGGACCTTGAGGATGCCGAGCGACCGCAGCAGCTCCTCGCCGGAGGCGGTGACGAGGCTTGCGAGCAGGCTGGTGGTCCCGCTGCGGTGCAGGAAGTCCACGGCCTCCCGGCAGGCCTGGCTGTCCCCGGTGGGGAATCCGCCGCCTGCCGCCCCGTGGCAGTGGATGTCCACGAGCCCGGGAAGCAGTGACGTGCCGGGCGGCAGCGGGAGCTCCGCCGCGCCCGGGAATTGCGCGGCGTCAAAGCCGCTGCCGGGTCCGGCGTAGGCGATCCGGCCGCCGGACACTGCCACCACGGCGTCCGCGGTAGCGGCACCGTTGCTGAGGAGCGCGCCACGGAGGAGGTAGGCGGGAGCAGTGGCGGGGTCGCGGGATTCCGGCATCGGGACAGTCCTCAGGAGTGCAGTGCGGTGGCGAACCAGCCGCTGATGGTGGCCGGGTGGGTGATGGCGGTGCCGACGACGACCGCGTAGGCGCCGGCGTCGAGCGCCTGGCGGGCCTGGTCCGGGGTGTGGATGCGGCCTTCGGCGATGAGCGGCTTCCCAAGGCCGGCGGCGGCGATCTGCTCCAGCAGTTCGAGGTCGGGGCCGTGGGTTTTCGGGCGTTGACCGTCGTAACCGGCCAGCGTGGTGCCGATCAGGTCCGCGCCGGCGTCGACGGCGGCTGCGGCGTCATCGTAGGAGGCGCAGTCCGCCATGACGAGGGCGTGGGAGTCTGCGCGGAACCCGGCAACTGTGGCGGCCAGGCTCAGCCCGTCGGGGCGGTGCCGGCGGGTGCCGTCGATCGCCACTACGTGGGCGCCGGCGTTGGCCACGGCGAGGGCATGCCGCAGCGTCGGGGTGATGAAGACGCCGTCGTGGCCGTCCTTCCAAAGCCCGATGACCGGGACCTCGACGGCGGCGCGGGTGTGCTGGACGTCGGCCAGCCCCTGGACCCGGACGGCCGCGGCACCGCCGATGACGGCCGATGCCGCCATCTGCGCAGTGGTGCGGGGATCCCGCATCGGCTCGCCGGGGTAGGCCTGGCAGGAAACGATGAGCTGGGAGCGGAGGGATTCGAGGCCCGTGGGGGTCAGGATCATGGTGCCTGGTTTCTGTGTTTCTCGGCGGTCCGGTGTGAGCGGATGGGAACGGTCAGTTGAAGACTAGCTGTGCGGCACCGACGATGGCTGCGGAGTTTTCCAGCGTGGCCCGGAGTACCGGCACGCGGACCAGCGGGTCCAGCAGTTCCCGGCGCAGGGCGGCTTTCATGGGATTCCACCAGAGGTCGCCGGCGTCGGCCAGTCCGCCGGAGATCACCAGGACTTCGGGGTCCAGGACGTTGGCCAGGCCCCCGGCCGCCTGGCCGGCGGCCTCGGCGGCGGTGCGGACAGCGTGGCGGGCCGCAGGGTCGCCGTCGTGCGCCAGCGCGAACACCGCCCGGGTGTCCGGGACGGCGGGGGATCCGCCCAGGCGCAGGAACGCCGCATGGATGGCCGGACCGGAGGCCGCGGCCTCCACGTGACCTTCACCGCCGCAGGAACAGGGCAGTGCGCCGCCGTCGGCATACGCGTAAGGGGAGGCGATGTGCCCGACGTGACCGCCGACGTACCGGTGGCCGAGGACCGGCCGGCCGTCGAGCACCAGGCTGGCGCCAACGCCGGTTCCGAAGGCGATCAGCAGCGAGCTCGCCGTCCCGGCCGCCGCCCCTCGCCAGGCCTCGCCGAGCGCGTGGGCATGGACGTCGTTGACCGCACGGACCGCGCCCGGGGGGATCCCCAGCCGCCGTGCCAGGCCTTCCGTGAGAGGGGTCCCGGCCCAGCCGTGGATGGCGTCCGTTGCCGAGACCACCACACCCCGACCGGCGTCGATCACGCCTGCCGAGCCGACCCCCACTCCGGTGATGGAGAATCCATCCGCCGCCGCCCGCAACCTGAGCCCGGCCACCAGAGCCGCGGTGGCGTCCAGGACGGCCCCGCCGCCGGCGCGGCTGAGCGTCGGAGTGGTCTCCGAGAACAGCAGTTCGCCGTCCGCGGAGACCACCCCGGCCGCCGTCTTGGTGCCGCCCAGGTCAATCCCGATAGCGTGCGCCATGTTCCTCCTCAGTCCTGTGTCCGTGCGGGCGTGGCGGCCGGTGCCTAGACCAGGCCGTTGCGTTCGAGGATGACCTTGATGGCGGTCGTCTCGTCCTCGTTCAGGGACGGCATGGGCGTGCTCATGGTGTTGGACTCGATGATGCCCATGAGCTGGAGGGCGGTCTTGAAGGCGCCGAGCCCGGCCGCGCCGCCGGAGACCCGGCCGTTGGGGGTGTAAACGATCTCGAAGAGGTCGGCGAGGCGGTCCTGCTCGGCGGCGGCCTTGGCCCAGTCGCCGGCGGCCGCGGCATCCATGAGGTTCCGGTAGCCGCGGGGGTCCACGTTGCCCAGGCCCGGGACGACGCCCTGGGCTCCGCCGAGGAGGGCGCCATCCACTACGACCTCGTGGCCGGTGAAGATGTCGAAGTTGGGGATGTCGCGGGCTGCCAGCAGGAGTTGGCGGAAGCCGACGTCGTCACCGGAGGAGTCCTTGACGCCGGCGATCACGCCGTCCCGGCCGAGCCGCACCAGCAGGTCCGTGGGGAGCTTGAAGTGGGTGCGGACCGGGACGTCGTAGGCGAAGATCGGCGTGCTGACGGCGTCATGGATGGTACGGAAGTGGGTTTCCGTCTCCTCCGCGTTGCCGATCGCGTAGTACATCGAGGTCACGACGATCGCGTCGGCGCCGAGGTCGATCACCTTCCGGGCCTCCTCGATGACGCGGTTGGTGGTCTGCTCGTTGGCGCCGACGATCAGCGGCACGCTCGCTGCGCCAGCAGCAGCATTCTCAGCCGCGATGGTGCTGACGACGAGTTCGCGCTCGGCGTTGCTCAGGTAGGGGACTTCGCCGGAGGAGCCCAGGACAAAGAGGCCGGACACGCCGCCGTCGATCAGGTGCCGCGTGAGGTTCTTCAGCGAATCGGTGTCGATGCTGCCGTCGGCGTGGCGGGGGGTGACGACCGGGGGAATAACGCCCTGGAATTGGGTAGACACAGGTAACTCCAATGATGGTTGTTGAAACGGGGAAAAGGGGAAGGAATCAGGGGTGCAGCAGGCTGGGCGCGGCGCCGAGCAGTTTCTTGGTGTAGTCGTTGCTCGGGTTGTCGAAGACCTGTCCGGCGGGGCCCTCTTCCACGATTTCGCCGAAGTACATGACGCAGATCCGGTCCGAGACATAGCGGACGGTCTGGATGTCGTGGGAGATGAAGACCATGCCGAGGTTCAGTTGGGTCTTCAGATCTGAGAGCAGGTTCAGCACCTGTGCCCGCACGGAGACGTCCAGCGCCGAGGTCGGCTCGTCCGCCACGATGATGTCCGGATCCAGGGCCAGGGCCCGGGCGATGGCCACGCGCTGGCGCTGGCCGCCGGAGACCTGCGAGGGCGTGACCTCGGCGGCGGAATACGGCAGTCCGACGAGGGCCAGGAGGTCCTTGACCTTTGCGGCCCGGGTGGCCGCGGTGCCGATCCCGTGGATCTGGAGGGGGTCGGTGAGGATGTCCTGGATGGTCATCCGGGGGTTCAGTGCCGTCGACGGGTCCTGGAAGACCACCGACACGGCGCGGCCGAATTCCCTGCGCAGGGCGGCGTTGCGCTTGATGGCGGGCTTGCCGTGGAACAGCACCTCACCCGAGGTGGGCGCCTGCAGCCCCACCAGTACGGACGCCAGGGTGGACTTGCCGCAACCGGATTCGCCCACGATCCCCACGGTCTCGCCGCGACTGATGGTGAAGTCCACCCCGTTGACGGCCTTGACGATGTTGGGGCGGAACAGGCCGCCGGTACGGGCCCGGTGGTGGACTTTGACGTTCTTGAGTTCAATCACGGGCTTGCCGGTTGATGTGCTCACTTGGCGTCCTCCTTGAGGTGGCTGGCCCAGTAGTGGTCGCTGTCTTCGTGAACGGGCGTCAGGACGAGCCGCTGGTCCGGGTCGGCGTCGGGCCGCAGTGAGCGGGCGGCGAACCGGTCGCCGGCGGCGAAGTCCCGGGGCGAGGGCACGGTACCGGGGATCTGGTGCAGCCGCTCGGCGTCGGCCTCGATGGAGAGTACGGCGCCGAGAAGTCCGCGGGTGTATTCGTGCTGGCGGTTTTGCAGCAGCGCGGATGCCTGCGCGGATTCCACCACCTGTCCGGCATACATCACGGTGATGCGGTGCGCGAGCGAGGCCACCAGCGCGAGGTCGTGGCTGACGAACACCATGGCGAAGCCCAGCTGCTCGCGCAGCTCGTTGAGCAGTTCCACGACCTGCTGCTGCACGGTCACGTCCAGCGCGGTGGTGGGCTCATCCGCGACGACGATCCGCGGCGAGCGGGACAGGGCCATGGCGATCAGGACGCGCTGGCGCTGGCCGCCGGAGAGCTCGTGCGGGTAGCTGGCGAGCGTGCGGACGGGATCGAGCTTGACCAGTTCCAGGAGTTCGGCGGGGGTCTTGCGGCCGCCGCGGCGCGTGAGCTGCTGCAGCTGGTCCTTGATCTTCATCGAGGGGTTGAGCGAGCTCAGCGCGTCCTGGTAGACCATGGCGATCTGCTGGCCGCGCAGGCCCTCGTAGGCCTTGTCGCTGCTGTTGCCGGTGGCTGGATCCAGCAGCTCCTTGCCGTCGAAGGTGATGGAGCCGGAGATCCTGGCCGTCTTGGGCAGCAGGCCCATGATGGCCAGCGAGGTGATGGACTTGCCGCAGCCGGATTCGCCGACCAGGCCCATGGTTTCGCCCTCTCGGACGCTGAAGGAGACGTTGTCCACGATCGCGGTGTCGCCGAAGCGGCCCGGGAAGCGGATGGACAGGTTCTTGACCTCCAGGACGGTCCGGGCCGTGTCCGGGACCTGGGGGAGGCGGTCCGTGCGGGCGGCCTCGACGGCCGTCAGCAGCTTCAGTTCCCTGTCCAGTACGCCGTCCAGTACGCCGTCCAGTGCGCGGTCCCGCAGGCCGCCCAGCAGGGCGTGGTCCACGTTCTTTCCCTGCGGATAACCGGCCTCCGGGACCGCGTCGCCGGCGGCGTCGCGGACGCCGTCGAGCTCATGCTGCTCCGCCACGGAGCCTTGGGCCACGGACGTGCCGATCTCGGCGTCGACGGCGGCGACGGGGGAGGAGAAGCCGTCGTCATCCTTCACGACGGGAGCCTTGCGGAGCTTCGGGTTGACCATGGCATCGGTGAGCCCTTCGGCCAGGATGTTGAGGGCGAGGACCGTGAGCAGGATGGTCAGGCCGGCGAAGGTGGTGGCCCACCAGCCACCGGAGAGGACGAGGTTGCGGCCGTAGGAGATCACGTTGCCCCACGACGGTGCGGGGTCCTGGACGCCGGCGCCAAGGAAGGACAGCGAGGCCTCCAGGATGATCGCGTCCGCGACCATCACCGTGGCGAACACCAAGACCGGGGCCGCGGTGTTGCGGACGATGTGCTTGAGCAGGATGTACGAGCGGCCGGCGCCGATCACCCGGGCGGCCCGGACATAGTCTTCGCCGTACTGGGAGAGCACGTTGGCGCGCACCACCCGGGCGAGCTGGGGCGTGTAGATCACGGCGATGGCCACGATGATGGTGGGCACGGTGTTGCCGAAGACGGCCAGCAGCACGGCGGCCAGGGCGATGCCGGGGAAGGCCATGAGGATGTCCATGAGGCGCATGATGCCCTCGTTGACGCCCTTGCTTGAGGTCGCGGCGAGGGAGCCGAGCAGGGCGCCGGCGAGGACGGCCAGCGAGACCGCGCCCAGGCCGATCATCAGGGAGGACTGGGCACCGTAGAGCAGGCGCGAGAAGATGTCGCGGCCCAGCCGGTCGGTGCCGAACAGGTTTTCCCCGCCGGGCGGGGTCGCCGGAATGAAGGATTCCAGCGGATCGTGCGGGGCGATGACAGGCGCGAAGACGGCGGCAAGAGTGATGACCACCAGGAAGACGAGGGCGAGCCGGGAGCTCCACGGGAGGGCCTTGAAGCGGACTCCCGGGGCGCTGAGGCGTTCAGCGAGTTTGCTGCGCATGGGTCAGACCGTCCTGATTCGAGGGTTGATGAGCAGGTACAGAAGGTCGACGGCGATGTTCACCAGCACGAAGGTGACGGAGATGGTCAGGACGACGCCCTGCACCAGGTTGACGTCGAGGTTGGTGATGCCGTTGAGGATCAGCTGGCCCATGCCGGGCAGGGCAAAGATCATTTCGATGACGACGGCGCCGCCCAGGAGATAGCCGACCCGCAGCCCCAGCACAGTCACCGGGGTGACCAGGGCATTGCGGAGCACGTTCCGCGAAACGACCTCCCAGTAAGGGACGCCGTTGCCGACGGCGGTGCGGACGTAGTCGCGGTCCAGTTCCTCGACCATCGAGGTGCGGACCACGCGGATCAGCGAGGCCGCGACCGGAATGCCGAGGGCCAGGGCCGGGAGCGTCATTGAGTTCAGCCACCCGCCGAAGCCCGATTCCGGCGCCGCGATGCCGCCGGAGGGAAAGGCGGGGTCGGTGCCGAGCGCGAACCACTGGATCAGCAGGATGCCGAGCCAGAACGACGGCGTTGCGACGGCGGCGATCGAGAAGACCCGGACCATCTGGTCCGGCCACTTGTCCCGGTACAGTGCGCCGGCGATCCCGAGCGGCAGGGACACCACGACGGCGATCAGCACGCCGAGGAAGGTCAGCTGAAGGGTCAGCGGGAAGGCCGCCGCGATCATGGCCGCCACTGATTTCGCCGGCGGCGTGGTGACGCCGAGGTCGAACTGGAGCAGCTTGCCCAGGAACCGGAAATACTGCAGGACCAGGGGATCATTGAGCCCGTTGCTCTGGCGGTACTGTTCCTTGGCTTCCTCGCTGGCTCCGTCGCCGAGGGCGCTGCTCGCCTGGTCACCGGGGGCGGCCTGCAGGACAAGGAACACCAGCAGGGTAATGCCCAGGATCATCAGGGGCAGCGCCGCAAGCCTGCGGCCCAGCAGGCGCAATATTGTGACCAATGTTGTCTCCGGAATTCGTGGAAGGTTGTCCCGGCCTCAGCCGGCACGGGTGGCAAAACATGCCGGTCCGGACGGGTGGGGGACCCGTCCGGACCGGCGGTGGGGGAGGAATCAGGCGGTGCGGCCGACGCCGACGAAGCCGACACCCGTGGTGGGCAGCGGCTTGAAGCCGCTGAGCTTCTTGGCATCCCAGGCGCTGGGAAGCTGTCGGTGGAAGACCGGGTAGAGCGGGAGCTCTTCGGATACCAGATCCACAATATCGCCGGTCAATTTCTTCGCATCTGCCGGGGCTGACTGGCCGGCCTTCGCCATGAGGTCAACGAGCGTGGCGCGTTCCGGCGTGGCCGCCCAGTAGGCCCGGCCCTTCATCCAGGTGTCGCCGGCGTAGAACCAGCTCAGCAGCAGATCGGCGTCGTTTCCGAAGACCGACGGATCGCCCGGGGCGGCGACGACGGAGAAATCGGCCTTGCCAACCCGGTCCGTGTACAACGCGCCGGACTGGAGGTTCTTCAGCGTGACCTTGACGCCGGGGATCTTGTTCCAGGATTCGAGCATCAGCGGGGCCACATCCTTCACCCATGCCGTATCGGTGGTCAGGAGCTCGAATTCCAGGTTGGTGACGCCGGCCTGCTTCAGCAGGTCCGCGGCCTTCTGGGGGTCGTAGCCGTAGACGTTCTTGGCCTTGACGTAGTCGGGGTGCCCTTCCTGGAAGTAGGAGCTGGAGGCTTTGGCGTTGCCGAAGAGGGCCTTCTTGATGATGGAGTCCTTGTCCAGGCCGAAGTGCAGGGCCTGGCGGACCAGCTTGTTGTCGAACGGGGCCTTGGCGCAGTTGAACATCAGGAACAGCATGCCGAAGGACTGTACGGATTCCACCGTGGCCTTGGACTTCAGCCCCTCGATGTCCAGGTACGGGACGTCCTCGATCGCCTGTACGCGGCCGGACTGCATCGCCGTGACGCGGGCGGCGGCGTCGGAGAGCAGCAGCCAGGTCATGCCCTTGGCGAGGGCGGGCATCGGTCCGTTGTAGTCGGGGTTCGCCTCGAACACGATCTTGTCGTCCTTGACGGCGGAGATCAGCTTGTACGGGCCGGAGCCGACGGGCTTGGCGTCGAACGCCTTGAGCTGGTCGGAGCCCAGCGGGAAGTTGGCGAGTGCCTTGGGCACGATCTTGACGACTGAAATGCGCGAGGGGAAGGCCGGGAAGGCGTACTTCAGCGAGAACTCGACAGTCTTGGCGTCAATGGCCTTGACGTCCTTGATGAACGGGATGAACTGCGAAAACAGCGACTTGTTGGCCGGGTCCATGACGCGGGTGAAGGAGAAGACGACGTCCTCGGCGGTGACCGGGGTGCCGTTGTGGAACTTGGCGGCGTCGCGCAGGGTCGCCTGGTAGGTGGTGGGGTTGACCATTTTGGGGTCGGCGGCGGCGAGGGCGTTGTACGGCTCGCGGGTGGCGGGGTGGAGTTCCACCAGGCCCTCGTAGACGTGCAGGTTGGCGGCGAGCGGGGTTGCCCCGGAGCTGGACAGCGGGTCAAAGCCGGTGGACAGGGCGTAGGAGATGCCTGCCTCGATAATGAGGTCCTTGTTGATCGGAGCGGTGTTGGCTGCCGCTCCCGCCGTCGTGCTGGCGGCCCCGCCGCACGCAGACAGGGAAGTGGTGAAAGCCGCGGCCACGCCCAGCGCGCCCGACAGCTTGAGGAAGCTCCGGCGGCTGGCGTCATTGACCAGCGGCAAGTTCTTGGTTGTCTTGCTCATAAGTTGCCTCACCATTCGAGTATATTTATCGGATGTAGGACGTCCGATGCTTGTAGGGAAAACTGTAAGGGCCATCACACCGGCCCGTCAAGCGGTGACGGACGCGACTGCGGGAAGGCCCGTGAGAGAGCCTCCGGCCGGCCGTGACGTCGCCTTGCGGTGAGTTCCGGAGCCAGACCCGGTCCGCGTTCCAACCAAAGGAGAGAATCATGTCACTGATCGTCGGCGCCTATCCCGCCCAGCCGGAGGACTTCACACAGAGGCAGTTTTTCGAAGCGATAGCGCAGATCCCGGCTATCCGCGGCCTTGAGGTTCCCTACCGGGCAACCGGCGGCGATCCCTGGCCGGCCGGAGCTCCCGCCGGGTGGTCGGCCGTGGTCACGGCGATTCCGGGAACCATGCAAAGGGTGGGCCTGGACCGGCACTTCGGCCTCGCATCGGTGGACCCGGACGGGCGGCGGGCGGCCATCGACTTCACGGCGGGCGTCAGGGAGTACGTCACCGGGCTGCGGGATCAAGGACATCAAGTGGAGGCGGTGGCGCTGCACTCCGCGCCGCCGTGGCGGGGCGCGGCGCCGGCCTTCGCGGAGTCCCTGGCGGAGATCCTGGACTGGGACTGGTCCGGCACGTCCCTCGTGGTGGAACACTGCGACGCTCCCCGGCAGGGGCGGGATCCCGAAAAGGGGTTCCTCTCCATCCAGGCGGAGGTCGACGTCGTCCGTTCGCTCAAAGACCGGGGGTACGGGATTGGCATGCTCGTGAACTGGGCGCGGTCCGTGATCGAGACCCGGCAGAGCCGCACGGCCTCGGAGCACATAGCCTATGCCCGCGACGCGGGGGTTCTCAGCGGCCTGATGTTCTCCGGCTGCTCCGGCGAAGCGACGGAATTCGGCTATCCATGGGTTGATGCCCACCTCCCCGCCGTCGAGGTCGACGGAGCGCCGGTGAGTTCCCTGCTCAACGCCCGGGAAATCGCCCGGTGCCTGCGCTCCGCCGGCGAACTGCCGATCACGGGCTTCAAGGTCGGGCTCCCGCAGAACGCCGTGTCGGCCGAGGAGCGCGCGTCGCTGCTGCGCCAGATGTGCGCGCTGATTGCGGACAACGTCGCGGCCGGCCGCTCCTGACCTGCCCCCCGCACGCTCCTGGCCTGCCCCCGCAGGCGAGGGGGCAGGCCAGGAGCCACCGGGCGGCCGCGAACCGGAGGCCGGCGCGGCGCGGAATTTAACGCAGCACGACTGTTCGGTTGCCCTGGAGGAAGACGCGTCCCTCGCAGTGCCAGCGGACGGCATTGGAGAGGGCCTTGCACTCGGTATCGCGGCCGGCAGCCACGAGTTCATCGGGCCCGTAGGTGTGATCCACCTCCACGACTTGCTGGGCGATGATCGGTCCTTCGTCCAGCTCCGCGTTGACGTAGTGGGCGGTGGCGCCGACTGTCTTCACACCCCGGGCGTGCGCCTGGTGATAGGGCTTCGCGCCCTTGAAGCTGGGAAGGAAGGAGTGATGGATGTTGATGGCGCGGCCATCCAGCCGGCGCGTGAGGTTGTCGCTGAGGACCTGCATGTAACGGGCCAGCACCACGAGCTCGACGTCCAGGCCGTCCACCAGTTTCAAGAGTTCGTCCTCGGCCACCGCCTTGGTCTCCGCCGTGACGGGAATGTGGGAAAAAGGGATCCCGTGCCATTCCACGATGCCCTGGTGGTCCGGATGGTTCGAGGCGACGCCGACGATGTCGATGGGCAGCTCGCCGATGCGGGCCCGGAAGAGCAGATCGTTGAGGCAGTGCTCGAATTTCGAGACCATGATCAGGACCCGCCGCTTGGTGCCCTGCCGGCGCAGCTCCCAGTGCATGCCGAATTTTTCGGCTACCGGCACGAAAGCGTCGCTCAGCGACTCCAGGGTGGCCGGATCCCCGGCCGAGGCAAAGTGGATCCGCATGAAGAAGTGGTCGTCCGGCTGCGAATCGAATTGCTTGCTCTCCAGGATGTCGCAGCCCTGTTCCAGCAGGAATCCCGACACGGCGTGGACGATGCCTCGCGTTTCCGGGCAATCGAGTGTCAGAACGTATTCAGGCGCGCTGCTATTTGATGTATCCACGGTTCAGCACTCCACGACGTTCACGGCGAGGCCTCCGCGGGAGGTCTCCTTGTACTTGGTCTTCATGTCCGCTCCTGTTTCACGCATGGTCTTGATCGCCTTGTCCAGCGAGACTTTGTGGCTGCCGTCGCCGTGGAGGCACAGGCGGGCGGCGTTGATGGCTTTGACACTGGCGATGGCGTTGCGTTCGATGCAGGGGATCTGCACCAGCCCGCCGACGGGATCGCAGGTCAGGCCGAGATTGTGTTCGATCCCGACTTCGGCGGCGTTTTCCACCTGTTCCGGGGTACCGCCCAGCACTTCGCACAATCCCGCCGCCGCCATGGAACACGCCGATCCCACTTCACCCTGGCAGCCGACCTCTGCCCCGGAGATCGAGGCATTGATCTTGAACAGGATCCCGACGGCGGCCGCCGCCAGGAGGAAGCGGATGACGCCGTCGTCGTCGGCTCCGGGGACGAACTTGACGTAGTAGTGCAGCACGGCGGGCACGATTCCGGCGGCGCCGTTGGTGGGGGCCGTGACGATCCTGCCGCCCGCGGCGTTCTCTTCGTTGACCGCCAGGGCGAACAGGTTCACCCATTCCATGGCGAGCAGCGGGTCGGCGGGCACCTGGGCCAGGGATGGGGTCCGGGCGTCTGTCTCGGCGCTAACGGCGGTAGCCGCCAGCGTCCGGAACAGGGACGGGGCACGCCGTTTGACGTTCAGCCCGCCGGGCAGGATTCCCTCGGCAGCGCAGCCGTTGTCCACGCATTGGCGCATGACCGCCCACAGCGCCAGGAGCTTCTCGCGGAGCTCGGCCTCACTGCGCCAGACGAGTTCGTTGGCGAGCATGACGTCGGAGATGGACATGTGCTCGCGCCGGCAGATCTCCAGCAGCTCGTCGGCCGTGCTGAAGGGGTAGGGCAGCACGGTGTCGTCGGCCACCACCTGGTCGGCGCCCTGGGCGGTGCCGTCAACGACGAAACCGCCGCCGATTGAGTAGTAGCTGCGTTCCTTCAGCACCGCCCCGGAGTGGTCCAGCGCCCGGAAGGTCATGCCGTTGGGGTGGGCCGGCAGCGACTTGCGGCGGTGCAGGACCACGTCCTCGTCCCAGTTGAAGTCCACCCGGTGGTCCCCGCCGATCCGCAGCTCCGCATCCAGGGCCGCGGCCGCCACCTGGTCATCGGCAGTGCCGGTGTCCACGGTCTCCGGGTCCTGGCCCTGCAGGCCCAGGACCACGGCCTTGTCCGAACCGTGCCCCCGGCCTGTGGCACCGAGCGAACCGAACAGTTCGGCCTGCACCCGCGTCGTCGAGCTCAGGTGCCCGTCGCTTTTCAGTCCGTCGGCAAAACGCTTGGCTGCCCGCATCGGGCCGACCGTGTGGGAGGAGGACGGCCCGATGCCAACAGAAAACAGGTCCAGGACGCTGAGCGCCATCAGGGGACCTCAGGAGTCGCAAATTCGCGCATGGCGTCCAGGAGCCAGCGGCCCAGGAACTCCGCAAAGGATGCCCGCGGGAAGATCCGGTAGGTCTCCTCCCCGGTCTTCCACAGAATGGCGGGGATGCCGCCGATTTCCGTGGATAGGGCCGTCCCGGCCTTCAGGACACGTGGGTGCAGGTCCAGGGCGCAGCCCTTTTCCAGCACGGCCCGGGCCCGCGGACCGGAGAGCTCCAGCGTGGTGCGGTTGGCGGAGAGATCCACCACCTGGCCTTCGCCGTCGCCCAGTGCTTCGGTGAGCGTCCGGGGGAGCTCGCCGCCCAGGCTTTCGTGGGATTCGGCGGGCGCCACGAGCAGGAATTCTGCCGGACCCAGCCACAGTACCGCGGTGTCGCCGCTGCTGCGGACCTCCCCGGAAGCGGCCGGCAGGCCGCCGGTGAGGGCGCCCAGCCGCTGCCCGGCGTCGCCGGCCGGATTGATCCGGAGCCCCGCCATGGTCAGGAACGGCACCTCGCGCAGCTCCACGACACCTGTAACCGATCCCGCTTCAAAAGCTGCGGCCAGGAGCGCTGCCGGACTCTTCCGGAGGGTCTGGATCTTCTTGGAATTTTCGAGTGCTGCTGTGTCAGCCATCTTTGCGGGTCCCTTCAGAGTCAAAAAGTACGGTTTCTGCGACGACAACGTCCACGAGTTCGTCTCCGGCGGCAGCCACCAGGGTTTCGCCGATGCGGTTGCGGCCGTTCTTGATCAGGGCCAGGGCAAACGACCGGCCCAGCGCGGCGCTGTGGTAGCTCGAGGTCACGAACCCCTCCATAGGGACGGGGCCGTAGGCAGGGTTGACGGTGATGCCCTGTTCCACGAGCTGGGTGCCTTCGGGGAGGCGGATGGTGCCGTCCACGGGAAGGACGCTGACCAGGTGTTTCCGGTCGGTGCGGGCGGCGTCCGTGCGGGTGTAGGAGCGCTTGCCGATGAAGTCCTTGACCTTGGAGACCACCCATTCCATGCCGGCGTCCTGCGGGGTCACGGTCCCGTCGGTGTCCTGGCCGACGATCGGGTAGCCCTTCTCGGCACGCAGCACGTGCATGGTTTCGGTGCCGTACGGGGTGATGTTGAACTCCGCGCCGGCCGCTGCCACGGCTTCCCAGGTGCTCAGCCCGTACCAGGACGGGACGTTGATTTCGTAGGCCAGTTCACCGGAGAACGAGATCCGGCAGATCCGGGCCCGGACGCCGGAGGCGAGGGTGGTTTCCTTGAAGGTCATGAACGGGAAGGCCTCGGCGTCCAGGCCGCCGTCGGCCGCCAGTTCCGGTGCCAGCTTCGCCACGACGGCGCGGGATTTCGGACCGACGACGGCGATGGTGGACCACTGCTCCGTAACCGAGGTGCAGTGCACGTCCAGTTCCGGCCATTCGGTCTGCAGCCATTCCTCCAGCCAGTCCAGCACCTTGGCGGCGCCGCCGGTGGTGGTGGTCATGAAGAAGCGGTCCTCGTCCAGGCGCAAGGTGACGCCGTCGTCGAAGATCATCCCGTCCGGGGTGCACATGACGCCGTAGCGGGCCGAGCCCGGGGCGAGCTTCTTGAACGCGTTGGTGTAGATGCGGTTCAGGAACTCGCCCGCGTCCTTGCCGCGGATCTCGATCTTGCCCAGCGTGGTGGCGTCCATGAAACCCACGGACTCCCGGACGGCCGCGCATTCGCGCAGGACCGCGGTGTCCATGTCCTCGCCATCCTGCGGGTAGTACCACGGCCGCTTCCACTGCCCGACGTCCTCGAAGAGCGCTCCCTGGGCGACATGCCAGGGGTGGATGGAGGTCAGGCGGGCGGGGTCGAAGAGTTCGCCGCGCTGGCGGCCGGCCAAGGCTGCGAACGCCACGGGGGTGAACGGGGCCCGGTACGCGGTGGTGCCGATTTCCCCAATGCCCGCCGTTTCCCCGCCGCCGTGCTTCAGCGCAGCGGCGATGACGCCGATCGCGTTCACGCCGGAGGTCCTGCCTTGGTCGTTGGCGGTGCTGATCGAGGTGTAGCGCTTCACGTGTTCCACCGAGCGCATGCCGGCCCCGGTGGAGCGCAGGACGTCGGCTACCGACTGGTCGCGCTGGAAGTCGACGAAGTGGTGGTGCCAGTCCTCCGGGCCGCCCTTCTGCCCGGGAACCAGCCAGAGCTGGCGGGTCGGGGCGGACGCGCGCGGCGCCGCAGGGGCGACGGGCTCGACGGCGGAGCTAAAGCCGGCGGAGATGCCGGCCGCGGCCCCGGCGGAGATGCCCTCGGCCACGCAGTCCTCGAGCTCGAAGCTGCCGCGGCCGGAGCCGGCCACCTGCTGGTTGGGAACCACACTGTTGGGGACGAACGCCGCGAGGTCCTCGTCCCAGCGGAGTTTGCCCTGGCGCTGGGAGTGCAGGTGCACCACCGGTGACCAGCCGCCGGAGACGGCCAGCAGATCGCATGCAAGCTGTTCGACGCCCGAGGTGAGCTCCCCGGCGTCGTTGATGCTCCGGACGGTGACGCCGAGGAGGCGCTCCTGCCCGGTGGTGTTGGCGACGGCGCTGCCGATCAGCACCCGTGTTCCGGCCGCGGCGGCTGCCGCGGCGGTTTCGCTCAGCTGCGGACGGGCGTCGACGACGGCCTCGACCGTGATGCCGGCGGCGCGGAGGTCCGCGGCCAGGGCGTAGGCGCTGTCGTTGGTGGTGCTGATGACCACCCGGGACCCGGCGGCGACGGCGTAGCGGTTGAGGTAGCTGCGGACCGCGGAGGCGAGCATGATGCCGGGGCGGTCGTTGTTCTCAAAGACCAGGGGCCGTTCGTGGGCGCCGGGAGCCAGGACGACCTGCTTGGCGCGGATGTGCCAAATCCGCTGGCGGGACACGCCGGGCGCGGCCGGGGTCAGGAGGTGGTCCGTCCGGTTCTGGGCCGCGATGACGTAGTTGGAGTCGTAGGAGCCGAACGCCGTGGTGCGGTTCAGCACGGTGCACTCGGCCGCGGAGATCAGTTCGGCTTCAACATTGGCCACCCATTCCAGCGCGGGCTGGCCTTCGATGGTGTCCGTGAGGGCCGGATCGGTGGAACCGGACAGCAACGCTCCGCCGAGTTCGGGCTGGTCGTCGATCAGGATGACCCGGGCGCCGGAGCGGACGGCTTCGCGTGCCGCGGCGAGGCCCGCCGGGCCTCCGCCGACCACGAGTACGTCGGTGTGGACGTACTTCTTGTCGTATTCGGCGTGGTCCTCGGCCGGGTCGAGCTTGCCGAGGCCGCTAAGCAGTTCGGCGCTGAGTCCGTCCACGAGGGACACCGTGGTGGCGGGGAGCATGGATTCGGCGACGTGGCCCGGGAACCGGGCGGCGATCTTGACCAGGGCGTTGGATTCCTCGACGCCGGCGGACATGATGCCGCGGGGCCGTCCCTCGTACAGGGAGTCACCAGCCCGGTGCCGGCCGTTGGCCAGCAGGGCGGAGGCGAGGGTGTCGCCGGGGTGGCCGGTGTACGCGCGGCCGTCCAGGGTGAAGCGCCAGGTGACGCTGCGGTCGATGCGTCCGCCGGTGCCAAGACGCGCGGGCTGCGGCTGAGCGGTCATTTGAGTGTTCCTTCCGGGGAAGCGGGGATGACGGTGGGGGCTGTGGTTCCGGCGGTTGCGTTTTCCTTGGCTGCGTTTTCCCTGTCGGGACGTGGCTGGCCCATCGGGTACACGGCCTGGATGTCGTAGGTGACGGTGTCACGGAGCGTGTTGAACCACTGACGGCAGCCGGTGCTGTGCTGCCAGCGCTCGGCGAAAGCGCCCTTCGTGTTGTCGCGGTAGAACAGGTACTCGGCCCATTCGCGGTCGGTGAGCTCTGCCGGGTTTTCGGGGTAGGGCACGTGGGCCTGGCCGCCGTAGTGGAATTCGGTCTCATCCCGGGGGCCGCAGTTGGGGCAGGAAATCAGGAGCATGTCCGTACCTCTTTCTAGTGGGCCACGGCGGCGGCGCCGTGTTCATCGATCAGGGCGCCGGTTTCGAAGCGCTCGAGGGCAAAGGGCTTGTTGAGTTGGTGCGGTGTTCCGGTGGCGATGGTGTGCGCGAAGGTCAGCCCGGCGGCCGGTGTGCCCTTGAACCCGCCGGTTCCCCAGCCGCAGTTGACGAACATGTTTTCCACCGGGGTGGTGCCCACGATCGGGGAGGCGTCCATGGTGGTGTCGACGATCCCGCCCCAGGTCCGGAGCACGTGGGCCCGGGCGAAGATCGGAAAGAGTTCGACGGCGGCGGCCATCTGGTGTTCGATCACGTGGAATGAGCCGCGCTGGCCGTAGCCGTTGTAGGAGTCCACGCCGGCCCCCATGACGAGCTCGCCCTTGTGTGCCTGGGAGACGTAGACGTGCACGTGGTTCGACATGACCACCGTCGGGTGGACGGGCTCATGGAGTTCGGAGACGAGCGCCTGGAGCGGATGGGATTGGATAGGGAGCCGGAATCCGGCCATTTCCGCCAGCACTGAGCTGTGCCCTGCGGCGCAGAGACCGACCTTTTCGGTGTGGATGGTGCCGCGGTTGGTCTTGACGCCCACCACCTTGTTGCCGTCCTTGAGGAAGCCCGTGACCTCGCAGTTCTGGATGATGTCGACGCCGAGCTCGTCGCATTTGCGGGCGAACGCCCACGCGACGTGGTCGTGCTTCGCGATCCCGGCGCGCGGCTGGTAAGTGGCACCCATGACCGGGTAGCGGATGTTGTCGTTGATGTTCAGGATGGGGCAGAGTTCCTTGACCTGCTGCGGGTCCAGCCACTCGGCGTCGACGCCGTTGAGCTTGTTGGCCCCGACCCGGCGGATGCTTTCGCGGACGTCGCCCAGGGTGTGGGCCAGGTTCATGACCCCGCGCTGGCTAAACAGGAAGTCGTACTCGAGTTCTTCCGGCAGGATCTCCCACAGCTTTAGGGCGTGCTCGTAGATCGCCGCGCTCTCGTCCCAGAGGTAGTTGGAGCGGATGATGGTGGTGTTCCGGGCCATGTTGCCGCCGGCGAGCCAGCCTTTTTCCAGGATGGCGATGTTGGTCATCCCGTGGTTCTTGGCCAGGTAGTACGCCGTGGCCAGCCCGTGGCCGCCGCCGCCCACAATCACGGCGTCGTAGGAGGACTTGGGTTCCGGATTGCGCCAGAGGAAGTCCGGGTGCTCCGGAAGGTGTTCGGTGGTCATTGTGCTGCTCCAATCAGTTCTGCTTCAAGCCCGGTTGCCGCTGCGCTGGTGCCAAGGTGCGGGTAGAGGGGGAATTTTGCGGCCAGGGCGCTGACGCGCCCGCGCAGTTCGGCGACGGTTTCGTCGCTGAGTTCGTTCTCCGGGGCCTGTGCGGTCAGGGCGGAGGCGATGATGTCCGCCACTTCGGTGAACTCCTCGGCACCGAAGCCGCGGGTGGCCAGGGCGGGTGTGCCGATCCGCAGCCCGGAGGAGACCATCGGCGGGCGGGGGTCGAACGGGACGGCGTTGCGGTTGACGGTGATGCCGATCCGGTGCAGCCGGTCCTCGGCCTGCTGTCCGTCCAGTTCCGAGTGCCGCAGGTCCACCAGGACCAGGTGCACATCGGTGCCGCCGTTGACCACCGAGATCCCGGCGGCCGCGACGTCGTCCTTCAGGAGCCGGGAGGCGAGAATCCTGGCCCCTTCGAGCGTGCGGTTCTGGCGTTCCTTGAACGCGGCGGACGCCGCGATCTTGAAGGCCACGGCCTTGGCCGCGATCACGTGTTCCAGCGGGCCGCCCTGCTGGCCGGGGAACACGGCGCTGTTGATCTTGCGCGCATACTCCTCCTTGCTCAGGATGACCCCGCCGCGCGGGCCGCCGAGGGTCTTGTGCGTGGTGGTGGTGACGACGTCGGCGTAGGGGACGGGGTTCGGGTGCAGCCCCGCGGCCACGAGGCCGGCGAAGTGTGCCATGTCGACCATCAGGTAGGCGCCCACGAGGTCGGCGATGCGCCGGAACTCCGCGAAATCCAGTTGCCGTGAGTAGGCGGACCACCCGGCAACGATCATCTTGGGCCGGTGCTCGAGTGCCAGGGCCTCGACCTCGGCCATGTCGACCAGGTGGTTGTGCTCGCTCACGTGATACGGGACCACGTTGTAGAGCTTGCCGGAGAAGTTGATGCGCATGCCGTGGGTGAGGTGGCCGCCGTGGGCCAGGGCGAGTCCCATGATGGTGTCGCCCGGTTCCAGAAGGGCGAACATGGCGGCCGCATTGGCCTGCGCGCCGGAATGGGGCTGCACGTTCGCCGCCTCTGCGCCGAACAGGGCCTTCACCCGGTCGATGGCGAGCTGTTCGATCACATCGACGTGTTCGCAGCCGCCGTAGTAGCGCTTGCCCGGGTAGCCCTCGGCGTACTTGTTGGTCAGGACCGAGCCCTGTGCCTCCATGACCGAGGCGGGGGCGAAGTTCTCGGATGCAATCATCTCCAGGGTGGACTGCTGGCGTTCCAGCTCCCTTGCCACCGCCTGTTCGACCTCGGGATCGACTGCGGAAAGTCGCTCGTTCAATTGCTCAATCACGGATGCTCCTTTGAAATACCATTGTTGCTATGACTGATATATCAGTGTGGGGTCAATGGTATGATCGGGATCACAACAGAGTCAATAGCTGAAGCCAAGTGGAACCGGGCTTCCGCTTAGAATCCAGGAACGGAGCCGCGCCGTGAATGCACTTCCTGCCCTGCCGCCCGCAGAGGACGAGGCCATATCCCAGGCGGAGGCCGCCTACCGGCAGCTGCGCGACAAGCTGATCATGCTCGAGATCCGGCCGGGTGAGCCCATCAATGACGGCCAGCTCGCGATCGAGCTCGGGTTCGGCCGCACGCCGGTGCGCGAGGCGATCAAGCGGCTGGAGGTGGACCACCTGGTGGTTTCCTATCCGCGCCGGGGAACATTTGCCACCAGTGTGGATTTCACAGAGCTGGCCGACGTCTCGGAGATCCGGGAATTGCTGGAACCGCTGGCGGCACGCCGTGCGGCCGCCCGGGCCAGTGTTGCCATGCGCCGGGAACTGCTGCATGTCGCCGATGTCATCGCGGAGCTGGACCCGAGTCCGGGGGAGTCCCGGGACCTCATGCGCTACGACCTCACCGTGCACCGGCTGATTTACCGCGCCGCCGGCAATCCCCATCTCGAAGACACGCTGATCCGCTACGACAACCTGGCGACCCGCATCTGGTGCCTGGTTCTGGACAAGGTGCCCTCAGTCAGCGGCCACATCACCGAGCACGTGGAGCTGCTCAAGGCGGTGGCTGCCGGGGAGGCGGACAAGGCGGCCGAGCTCGCCCTGCACCACGTCACGAGTTTCGAAGAGACCATCCGCAAGGTGCTCTAGGGAGTCCGTCCCGGCTGGCGTGGTGCCGGCCCCGCTGCGGCCGCCGCCGCAGCTATGTGGATGCCAAGCAACCTGCCGGAAGTGCGCAGGTCGTCGCCGCCCAAGAGCGCCTGGATTTTGCTCAGCCGCTTGTGCATCGTCTGGCGTTCAATGTTCAAGGAAGCGGCCGACGCCGTCGTATTGCACCCGGAATCGAGCCAGCACAGCAGGGTGGCCATTAAGGCAGTGCCATGCTTTCGGTCCCACTCCAGCACTTCCCCCAGCGCCGACTCCACATAAGAGTCCATGAATGCCGGGTCCGGGACCGCGGCCAGGATGCGGCGGCCCAGGAGGTCCATGGCATCAGCAACCTCGCCCGCCGCAGGCATCCCAAGCCGCATGGCTTCCTGCGCCTCGACGTAGGAGTCGTGCGCGCGGAAGTCCTCGCTCACGTTTGGTCCGAAGGCGCCGCAGGTGTCCGAGCCGGCCGCGGCGTCCCGCGCGGCCCGGATCAGCGCTTCACGCGCCGCTCTTGCGCCTGTCCGCGGCAGGGCGAGCAGCACCGCGCGTTCGCCGTCCCACAAGTGGGACTTCACGTGCACTCCACGCATGTGCAGCGCACGTTCCACGGCGGAGAAATTGGCGTCCCTGCTCTCTGTGCGGAAGACAGCCATGACCGCTGCCTGACCGGGCTGGAGCCCTGCCTGCAGCCACAGGTGCCGGATGGTCGCGGCGTCGCCGCCCTCGATCACGGATTCCAGCAGCCGCGCGTCGGCCACTTGGGCCGGGGTGGGACGGAATGCCTGTGCGAGGGCCAGCGCCAGAATGCCGGACAGGCGGTCGGCCGCGAGCTCCAGGAGCAGCGGATCATCCGACCGGGAGCGGAGCGTTAACTGTGCCGCAAGCTGTCCGCCCACCACGATCCCGGCCATGGCCCGGGAGCCCGCGTCGTCGACGGCATTGCCTGCGTGGCCAAGGAGGACTCCGTCGGGGGCCACGAGGGAAACCTCCGCTTCCAGTGCGGTGGCCAGCAGTTCGAGAATGGTCGGAAGGTGGGGGCCCCGGTCGGTGATCTGGCGCGCGATCTGCCGGGAGACGTCGTCGACCACCAGGTGGGCGGCCGCCTGCTCATTGACCACCAGCCGGTTGACGGCCTCGGCGATGTCCACAAAGGGTGCCACCGAGCGCAGTTCGATCAGAGGCAGGCCGCTCCGGTCCGCCGCGGATATCAGCTGCTCCGGCAAAGCGGCGGGCTGACCGGCGGTCTGCAACGCCAGGGCCGCGACGTGCCGTGCTGAAAGGCTGCGGATGTAGTCCTCCTGCTCCTTAGGACCCAGCGCCAGCAGCGTCTCCCCGCCGGAGAGCAGCAGTTCCCCTCCGCGCAGGAGCGGGGCAATCTCGAGCACCTCGCTGGAATGCACCCACCGGACAGCCCTCTCCAGCGTCCCGGGCACGTTGCTGCGGAGCAGCGGGTCGGCGGCAAGCATGGGCGCGGAAGCGAGTACTTCTGCAAGCGTAATCATTTGGGCCCTTTTACTACGCGATGTCTTGGGGTGACATTTAGTCGTCTGTTACGCGTTAAGTGTAAGCATAATGTCTCTATTTTGTGGCGTAGGTCACCCATAAGCTGGATGAACTCCCGTTCTGCATTTCAACGTAGTGAATTGAGACACAGCATGAACCAAGCTCAACAAGGCTCGCACGAGGCGGCGACCGTCGAGGTTGAAGACGTCTTGCAGCCCATCCCGGAATCCGCACGGACCACCAAACTTTCCGGACAGTTCTGGATCTGGGCCGGGGCCAACGTCGCTCCAATTAACTGGATCCTCGGAGCCCTTGGCATCCAGCTCGGCCTTGGCCTGGGCGACACTCTTCTGGTGCTGATCGTCGGCAATCTCATCGGCATGGCCGGCTTCGGGTTCTTTGTTATCCTCGGCCAGCGGACCGGGGCCACCGGCATGCTGCTCGCCCGCGGCGCGTTTGGCCGCCGCGGGGCCTACCTGCCAGCCGCAATCCAGGCCACCATCGCCATCGGCTGGTCAGCAGTCAACACCTGGGTCATCCTGGACCTGATCCTTGCACTCTTCGGCATGATCGGCTGGGTCGACCCCCACGAACGCAACATCATGGTGCGCATCATCGTCGCCGCAGTCATCATGACCGTCCAGGTGGCCATCTGCTACCGCGGATACCGTGCCATCTCCAAGTTCGAGCGGATCACCATGCCGCCCACCATCCTGGTCCTGGTCGGCATGTCGATCGTGGCTTGGACGCAGCTCGACATCAACTGGAGCTACGCCGGGCCGGCCGGAGCCGTGTTGGAGGGCCTGCCGCGTATCGCGGCAATGTCCTCGATCATGACCGTCATTGGCATCGGCTGGGGGATCGGGTGGTTTACCTACGCCCCGGACTACTCCCGTTTCGTCAGTCGCAAGGTCAAGCCTGCCAAGTTGTTCATCGTCAGCGTGCTTGGCCAGTTCCTGCCCGTCGTCTGGCTCGGCATCCTCGGCGCCAGCCTCGCCACCAAGAACGGACAGGCCGATCCCGGTGAGCTGATTGTCTCCAACTTCGGCAGCCTGGCCATCCCGGTCATCCTCTTGGTCATCCATGGACCAATTGCCACCAACATCATCAACCTGTACACCTTCGGCGTCGCCTTCCAGGCGCTGGACGTCAAGATTTCCCGGCGCAAGCTGTCGATCATTGTGGGGGTGCTGTCCATGTTCGCGGTCATCGGCTTCATGTTCGCGGAAGACTTCGCAATGATCCTTGACTCCTGGCTCGGCGCCATTGTGGCCTGGGTGGCCACTTGGGGTGGCATCATGGCGGTCCACTACTTCATCTTCGAGCGCCACCACAAGGACTTCTCCTACCTGTTCACGGATTCGAAGACGACCGCCCTGAAGGCAGTGAACCCGTCGGCATTCATCGCGTTCTTCGCCGGCATCCTGATGACCTGGATGTTCATGTACGGCGGAGTCCCGGCCCTGCAGGGTCCCATCGCGACGGCCATGGGCGGCGTCGACTTCTCCTGGCTCGCCGGAACCGTCACCTCATCCGTCCTCTATTTCGCCCTCGGCTACCCGCGCTTCCGCAAGCGCATCCGGGCCGGTGTGCCCCTGGGCATCCGACTCGACCTGAAGGAAGAAGCAGTGCTGGCCGAGCACGGCGACGCTTGCGAAGACAAGCACCCGGTCCAGGAGCCGGCCCGGGTCGCCTGAAAACCGGAAACGCCAACCCTAAAGTCCATCCACACGTAAAGGAATAACCAGTGACAATCTCCACCACCGCCCCTGCATCAAACATTTCCGAGCTGGAGCGTCTGAAAGTTCTGCACAACGGGCAGAAGGAAAAGCTGACCTTCTCCAATGCTGAATTTGAGCGCCGGCTCGGCGGATTGCGCCGGATCATGGCAGAGAAGGACCTGGACGCCGTCGTCCTGACCAGCTACCACTCCATCAAGTACTACTCCGATTTCCTCTTCACGTACTTCGGCCGTTCCTACGCCATGGTGGTCACCAAGGACGACACCGTGACCGTCACGGCCAACATCGATGCCGGCATGCCGTGGCGCCGCAGCTACGGTGACAACGTGGTCTACACGGACTGGCGCCGGGACAACTACATCTTCGCCATCCAGGAGGCCCTGCGCACCCGCGGCATCAACCCCCGCCGGCTCGGCGTCGAAGACGATTCGCTCCCGCTGGACAACCGCAACAAGATCCAGGCGGCCTTCGCCGGGGCCACCCTGGTGGACGTGGCGCAGGCCGCCATGCGCCAGCGGATGATCAAGTCGGCCGAGGAGATCGAGGTCATCAAGCACGGTGCCCGGATCGGGGACCTGGGCGGCGAGGCCATCCGCA